>DAIPIQ010000121.1:0-12151 GCA_036770745.1 Opitutaceae bacterium
TCCCAGCGCAGGTGCATGAAGTAGAAGATGACCGCGAAGAACTTGATCACCGAAAGCCCGATCAGCACGAAGTACTGCATGAAGTCGGAGACCGGGATGAAGATGATCACGATCTCGATCCCGGTGAGGATCGCGAGGATCATCGCGACCTGCATGAAGAGGTGGAACCGGCTCGGATGAGCGTGCGTGTCGTGGGCGGCGGTGGCGGCCGTGGTCATGGTGCGGTGCGGTTTCGGCTCAGATCAGCGGGACGTATTCGATCAGGTAGACGGCCGTGAAGATGATGATCCACACGATGTCGACGAAGTGCCAGTAGAGGCCCATCGACTCGACGTCCATGGCGTTGGCCTGGCCGAAGTCGACCGGGCCGGTCTGCCGGGCGAACCACCACATCACGGCGCAGGAGAGCAGCGTGCCGCCGAGGGAGATCGGGTGCGCGGCGATCGCGGCCCCGAGGCCCTCGCCCGCGGAGAGCGAGTGCGTCAGCCCGAGCACCCAGGCGATGCTGAAGGCGATCGCGCCGACCCCGGCCCCGGCGTGGAGGACGCTCTTCCCGAGCTCGCCGAAGCTGTTCGTCACGTGCAGCGGCTGGAACGAGCGGACATACATGAGGAGCAGCCAGAGCACGCCGACGGCGACGTGCGTGCCGTGGGTGCCGGTGAGCACGTAGAAGGTGGAGCCGAAGATGCTCGAGCTCAGGGTGAGCTGCTTGTCGTGGACGAAGTGGGCGAACTCGTAGACCTGGCAGCCGAGGAAGATCGCGCCGAAGAAGATCGTCGTGAGGAGGCAGCGGCGCATCGAGGCGATCTGGCCCTTCTGGATCGCGGACACGGCCAGGGCCATCATCAGCGAGCTCATCAGGAGGATGAACGTCGAGAACGAGGTGAGCTCGATGTCGAAGATCTCGGTGGCCCCCGGGTTCCCCTCGACCGGGCTGAGCCGGTAGATCATGTGCGTCGAGATCAGCGACCCGAAGAACATGCAGTCCGAGGCGAGAAACGCCCACATGAGCATCTTCTTGTTCGGGATGCCCGTCGAGGTGGACGGGTCGTGATGATGATCGATGGCGCCTGCGGCGGCTTGACTCATGGCGGGGGAAGGTGGGTGCGGTGCGGGCGGGGGGACGGGCGGCTCAATGATGGGCGCCCCCGGCGCGTTTCTCCTTGCCGGGAAACACATGGTAACCGCCGGGACCCTCGAGCGACCAGAGCCAGATGCCGATGAAGGCGATCGAGACGCCCGTGATCGGAACCCAGGCCCAATGGCCGAACTTGTCGGCGAAGTAGGCCTTGAAGATCAGCCCGAGGCCCATGATGAAAAGCCCGAGCGAGGCGAGGGCCGGCATCCAGCTCTGGTCGGGCATGTGCACGCCGTGTTCGCGCTCGTGCGCCGCGGTCGGGCTGTCGGGCGGCGGCGTGGTGGCGTGCTTCTCGTGCCAGTGCGAGTCGCGGGCGCGCACGACCGGGATGGCGTCGAAGTTGTGCTCCGGGGGAGGCGAGGGGAGCGACCACTCGATCGTCCGCCCGTGCCACGGGTCGTTGCCGGATTTTTCGCCGCGCAGGATCGAGTAGACGACGTGGCCGACGACGAAGGCGATGCCGCAGCCGAGCATGAGGGCGCCGCAGGTGGAGACGAAATTCCACCGTTCCCAGTCGAGCCCGGTCTCGTAGGTGTGGGTGCGCCGCGGCATGCCGTTGAGCCCGAGGAAGTGCATCGGGAAGAACGCGATGTTGAACCCGAGGAAGACGATCCAGAAGCCGATCTTGCCCACGAAGTCGCCCGGCACCCGGCCGAACATCTTCGGCATCCAGTAGTAGATGCCGGCGAGCAGGGCGAAGATGCTTCCGCCGATCAGGACGTAGTGGAAGTGCGCGACGATGAAGTAGCTGTCCTGCTGCTGCGCGTCGGCGGGAGCGGCCGAGTGCATGATCCCGGTGAAGCCGCCCATCATGAACATCCAGATGAAGCCGAGGGCGTACATCATCGGGATCCGCGTGGTGATGCGTCCGCCCCAGAGCGTGCCGATCCAGTTGAAGATCTTCACGCCCGTCGGCACCGCGATCGTCATCGTCGCAAGGGCGAAGGCCGTGGTCGCGACCTTGCCCATGCCGGTCGTGAACATGTGGTGGCTCCAGACCGCGAAGCCGAGGAAGCCGATGACCGCACCCGAGAAGACGATGATCGGGTAGCCGAAGAGCGGCTTGCGCGAGAAGGTCGGGAGGATCTCGGAGACGATGCCCATCGCGGGGAGGATGAGGATGTAGACCTCGGGATGCCCGAAGACCCAGAAAAGGTGCTGCCAGAGGATCGGCTGACCGCCCTTGGCGACCTCGAAGAAGTTCGTGCCGAAGAGCCGGTCGAACATCAGCTCGACGAGCGCGATCGTGATCGCAGGGAAGGCGAGGATGACGAGGAACGAGGTGACGAGCGTCATCCACACGAAGACCGGCAGGCGCATCATCGTCATCCCGGGCGCACGCATGTTGATGATGGTGACGATGAAGTTCAGCGCCGCGGCGACCGAGGCGACGCCGAGCAACTGGAGCGAGACGATCCAGAAATCCGTGCCCAAGCCGGGCGTGAACGCCTTGGAGGTGATGTTGGCGTAGCCGAACCAGCCGACGGCCGGGGCGTTGCCCACGCCCGGGTAGCCCTCCGGGACGAGGAGCGGGAGGAACGAGAGGTTGAGGATGACCGCGCCGGCGAAGAAGGTCCAGTAGCTGAAGGCGTTGAGCCGCGGGAAGGCCACGTCGCGGGCGCCGATCATCAGCGGGACCATGTAGTTGAAGAAGGCGGCCCCGAGCGGCATGACGGCGAGGAAGACCATCGTCGTGCCGTGCATGGTGAACATCTGGTTGTAGGTCTCGGCGCTGATGAACGAGTTGTTCGGGAACATCAGCTGGAGCCGGATGAAGAGCGCCTCGACGCCCCCGACGAGGAAGAAGAAGAGCGCCGAGACCCCGTAGAGGATGCCGATGCGCTTGTGGTCGACGGTGGTGAGCCAGCCGGCGAGTCCCGTCTTCGCGGTCGGCCGCGGCAGGAGGGAGATGGCGCTCGGCGCGGCGTGCGCGTCCCGCTCGACGAAATCGTGCTTCAGTGCGGTTTCCATGGGGGCCTTATTTCAGCGAGTGGAGGTAGGCGACGAGCGCCTCGGCCTCGTCGTCCGCGATCGAGAGCCCGGTCGGAAGGTAGCCGGTCTTCCACATGATGTTTCCCGGCTTCACCCGCTCGGGGTGCTGGATCCACTTCGCGAGATTGGCCGGGGTGTTGTCGAGCATGCCCGCGGCGACGGTGGTGCGCGATCCGAAGTGGGTGAGGTCGGGCCCGGAGATGCCCAGGTAGGGATCGCCGCGCGAGCCCAGGTGCCCGCGCACGGTGTGGCAACTGGCGCAGGTCTTGGTCGAGAAGAGTTCCTTGCCCCGGCTGACGAGGGCGCCGTCCTCGGCGCCGCGCTCGGGCTCGACCTGCCGGGAGAGCCAGTACTCGAAGGGACTTTCGGCGGCGGCGATGCCCTCGGGCCCCGAGGTTTCGAGCGAGGCGAAGCGCAGACGCGGGGCGTCGGCGTCGAGCGCGACGGCGGGGTCGACGTTGCGCGCCTCGGCCCGCTGCCGCGCCTCCCATTCGGAGAACGCCGCGGGCTCCAGGGAGATGACGCGGAACTTCATGTAGGCGTGCGACTCGCCGCAGAACTCCGCGCACTGGCCCCAATAGTAGTTCGCCCGCTCCGCAAGGAACCACATGTGGTTGGCCCGGTTGGGGATGAGGTCGACCTTGCCCGCAAGCCGCGGGACCCAGAAGCTGTGGATCACGTCGATCGTGCGCAGCTCGATGTGGATCGGGCGGTTGGTCGGGATGACCATCTCGTTGCCGGTGACGATCCCGAGGTCGGGATACTCGAACTTGAACCACCACTGATAACCGATCGCCCGCACGACGAGCGCGTTTTCCCGGTCCGGCGTGTCGGTCTGGTAGGCGATGCCCTTCACGGTCGGGATCGCGATCACGACGAGCAACAAGGTCGAGGCGACGATCAGGCCGATCTCGACGAGCGGGTGCCCGTGGCTCTGGGGCGGCGGCACGCTGTCGTCGTCGCCCTTCCGCGCGCGGAACCGGATCTGCGTATAGGCGAGGGCGCCGCCCACGGTGAGGAAGATGAAACCCGTCACCCAGAGCGTGACGTAGAAGACCTCGACCTGCATCCGGGCCACGGGGCCCTCGACCTGCATCGTTGATTGGGGGCCGCTCATGTCGCACCCCGAGAGGAGCAGCGCGGCGCAGGCGAGCGGGCCGAGGAGGGCGGATTTCCGGAGGAACCGGGGGAGGGGGAGCAGGCTTCCCATGCGAGAGCTACGAAGTTGAAGGCGGCCGACGGGACTCCGCCGGAAAACAGCGCCCGAAGCTTCGCCAAACAGGGGCCTTTTCAAGTGCAATCTCCCCCATGGTCCATGACGCGCGCCGATCCTGCGCGTGTTTCCCGAAACAATATGCCGCGATGATCGCCGCATGAGCGGCGCGAATACCTGCTCGGATCGGGCTTGGCGGAGGCGCGGAGCCGCGCACAGTCGACGGCATGAACCGTCTCCCGCTGCTCACCGTCGCCGCCCTCGCCCTTTTCACCGCGGCCTGCGCCAAGAAGGAAACGCCCGCCCCTCCCGCAGCGCCGCAGGTGCGCGTGGTCACGATCAACGGCAACGACCAGATGAAATTCGACGTCACGAGCTTCGAGGTGAACTCGGGCGAGACCGTGCGCCTCGTCCTCGTCAACACCGGCGTCCTTCCCAAGGCCGCGATGGGCCACAACCTCGTGCTCCTCAAGGCCGGGGTCGACGCGCAGAAGTACGCGATGGCCGCGATCGCCGCCGCGAAGACCGAATACGTGCCCGCCGACCTCGCCGACCAGACGATCGGCGCCACCCGGTTGATCGGCCCGAAGGAGAAGGCCGAGCTCACGTTCGTCGCTCCCGCGCCCGGCGAATACGTCTACCTCTGCACCTTCCCCGGCCACTACGGGGCCGGGATGCGCGGCGTGATGACGGTGAAGTGAGGTTCCGTGGAGCGGCGGCGTCCCCGCCGCCGGAGCCACGCACCGCCGCCTCGTTGTCCGGATCGCCGGTCGCCCGTGTCCCACGGCGGTTGGAAACACCGTCGCTCCGAAGAAACGCCCTCAGGCCGTCGGAGCCGCCGCCGGAAACCAGCGGTAGAGGAAAAAGTAGACGAGCACGCCGGTGACCGAGACGTAGAGCCACAGCGGAAAGGTCCACCGCGCCCACGCCCGGTGGCGCACGAAGTCGCCCCGCAGCGCCAGCACGAAGGTCCGCAGGACGAGCGGCACGATCGCCATCGCGAGCAGGATGTGCGAGACGAGCATCACGTAGTAGGCGATCGCGATCGCCCCGGAGCCGCCGAACGGCGTGTGCGCCCCGCCGACCGCGATCTTGTGGCCCACGTAGCCGACGAGGAAGAGGACCGAGACGCCCAACGCCGCCATCATGCAGGCGCGGTGGAGGTCCCGGCGGCCGATCCGGATGCAGGCGTAGCCCGCGAGGATGAGCACCGTCGCGAGGCTGTTGAGCGAGGCGTTGAGACCGGGGATGTCGTCGACGCTCATCGGGCGGCCCCCGCCGCGGAGGCGGTATCCAGGGTCTTGTGACGAGCGACCGGCCCGCAGCCGCGGGAGGCCGACTCGATCCGGTGGCGGAGCGTCAGGAGGGTGAGCGCCCAGGTCGAGGCGAGGAGGAACGCGCCCATGAGCATGTGGAGGGTCGCGGCGTGGGGGTTGCGCTGGGTCCAGACGATGAGCGCGCCGAGTTGGATCTGCACCGCGAGCAGCGCGACGAGCCCGACCGCGCCCACGCCGAGGACGCGACCGAGGTGGCGTGCGCTCCAGAGCCGGCCCGCGAAGACCAGGAGCGCGACCGTCACCACGACGGCCCATGCCCGGTGCGCGAAATGCACCCCCGTGCGGAAATCCCAGTGCACGGGCAACAGCCCGCCGTCAGGGGTCAGTGGAAAGGTCGGCATGGCGAGCGCGGCGTGGTTGTGGCGCATCAAGGCCCCGAGGACGAGCTGCACCACGATCGTCGCGCACGCCATGAGGCCGGCCGAACGCAGCGCGGCGGACGGCGCGCGTTGCAGGCCGCCCCCGCGCTCGATCCAGCGGCGCGAGCAGGCCACCGCCACGGCGACGAGCGAACAGAGGAAGACCTGCGCCGTGAACCCGTGCAGCACCCGGAAGGTCTGGGCCACGAGGTTGTGGTCGGCCCCGGTGTTGAGTTGATCGAAGACGACCCGCAGCCCGCCGAGCAGCCCTTGGAACACGACGAGCCCCGCCGACGACCAAGCCACGATCCGGAGCCAGCGTCGCGCGTCGCGCAGGTGGATCCACACCGCGGCCGTGACGGTGAGCGCGCCGACGATCCCGCCGAGCAGCCGGTGCGAATGCTCCGCCATCTTGTCGGGCTCCGTCAGCCAGCCCTCGGGGTTGATCGAGCCGTTGGAGAGCGGCCAGTCGAGGAACGCCATCCCCGCCTCGATGCTCGTGGTGAAGCCGCCCGCGTAGAGCAGGAAGGTCGTCCACACCAGGGCGACGACCGTGAACCAGGCGAGCGCCGGCTTGTAGGCGGAGGAGCGACGGGAAACGAGTGCGGCCATGGTGGACGGGAGCGGTCTGGTTACTCAACGCGTTCGCTTTGACAAACGAAAGTTTGCTCCGATCAGTGGTCGCGATGTCCGCTCCTCGACCTCTCCGCCCGTATCGCGGTCCCGCGTTCGCCGGCGCGCTCGCGCTGCTCGCGCTTCTCGGCGGCTGCGGCCGGCCGGCCGCGACTCCCGCGGCCGACGATCTCGGCGAGGGCCGCCACCGGCTCGTCGGCTCGATCGTCTCCGTCAACGCCGAACGCGGCACGCTTCTCGTCGACCACGAGGAGATCCCGGGCTTCATGGCGGCCATGACGATGGAGTTGAAGGTCGCGCCCGGCGATCTCGCCAACGCCCGGCCCGGGCAGCGCATCCGCGGAGTGATCTACCGATCGCCCGAGGGCTTCCACCTGGAGAACATCTGGCCGATCGACGAGGCCGGGGGCCGCATCGTCGACGAGGCGGCGAAGGTCCTCCGCCAGGAGACGGTGACCCGCGGCCGCGCCGCCCACCGGGAGATCGGCGAACGCCTGCCCGGCTTCGCCCTCTACGACCAGTCGGGCGCGGTCGTGCAACCGGCTTCGTTCCGCGGGCGCCAGCTCGTGGTCAACTTCATCTTCACCCGCTGCCCCGATCCGGCGATGTGCCCGGCCGCGACGATGCGGATGATGCGCCTCCAGGAGCTCGCGCGCGAGGCCGGCGTGGAGAACTTCCACCTCCTCTCGATCACGCTCGACCCGGAGTTCGACACGCCCGGCGTGCTGCGCGACTACGCCGCCCAACGCGGCATCGATACCTCGAACTTCAGTTTCCTCACCGGCCCCGAGGGCGCGATCAAGGACCTGATGACCGCGCTCGGCGTGCTCGCCTTCGACAAGGGGCCGCTCCTCAAACACACGCTCTCGACGACGCTCTTCGACGACACGGGCAAACTCATCCACCGCGCCGACGGGAGCGCGTGGGAACCCGCCGAGTTCGCGGCGCGTCTGCGGCGTCCCGCGGCCCCGGTCTCCGCCCCGTGAGCCCCGCGCAGGCCCTCCCCTGGCGCCGGACGGGCGTGATCACCGCGGTCGCGATCGCGGCCTACGCCGGCATCCGCGCGCTCCCCCTGAGCGGCGGTTCGCTTCACTACACCGACTTCGACGCGGGCTCGACCTCGTTTCTCGAGTTCTGCGAGCCCGGAAGCCCGCAGTTCGCCCCGGTCGACCGGGTGCGCTCGCCGGTGACGCTGACGCTGCGGCCGTCCGCGCCCGCCCGGGCCGGCGAGTCCGTCGAGGTCGTGGCGATCCTCACCACGAGCACCGGCAAGCCTCTTCCGGCCGACGACCTTCTCGTGGTCCACACGGAGAAGCTGCACCTCCTCCTGGTCGACCCGACGCTCGACGAATACCACCACGTCCACCCGCGGCCGACGTCGTCGCCGGGTGAATACGCGTTCTCGTTCACGCCCCGCGGGGCGGGGCGCTTCCGGGTCTTCGCGGACTTCGTCCCCCGGCCGACCGGTCGCGGCCTCTACGCGGGCGCGAGCCTGGACGTCGCCGACGCGCAGGGGGTCGTACCCGCGGCAGGTGCGGTTCCGCGCGTCGCGACCCGCGTCGTGAAGGACGGCGTCGTCTTCGAGCTCACGGCCCGCGACCCCGAGCTGCGGATCAACACGCCGGCGGACCTCGAGCTGCGCGTGGCCCGCGAGGACGGGGGCGTGCCGGTTTTGGAAGAGGTCATGGGAGCGAAGGCGCACCTCGTGGCCTTCGACGTGGCGCGCTCGGGCTTCGCGCACCTGCACCCGAAGGAGGCGGTCGCGGTCGCGGAGGACGGCGCCGCGCTGGCGCTCGGTTTCTCCCTGATCGTGCCGGACCCGGGCCACTACCGCCTCTGGGCCCAGCTCGCGATCGAGGGTCGCGAGGTCTTCGTGCCGTTCGGGCTCTCGGTCGTGCCCTGAAGGATCTTCGCGAGCGGGTTGAATCGGGCCCGCGGAATGGTTCACACGAAGAAGGGAAGAACAGGGAACCACGAAGAGACACGAATGGACACGAAGGGATGGAACCGCGGAGTGCGCGCTCCCGGCGAAGTGCCCGCGCAGGGTAGCGGCGGCATCCTTGCCGCCGGATGTGCGTCGCCCATGGCGGTTGGAAAACCGCCGCCGCTCCCGGCTTGCGTCGCCTTCGCCGTCGTAAGGTCCCGGATCAGCCGTCGTCCGTGGCGAGCGAGGACGGGGAGGCCAGTTCGGCGAGCACGGATCCCCGATGGAGCACGCGCACCCGGATGCCTTCGAGCGAGTCTTCGATCCGGCGCTTGTTCGATTCCGAGAAGCGGTAGCCGGCCTTGAGCTGCGTGACCTCCAGCTCGAGCCCCGGTGTCTGCACCTCCGCCGAGGCCCCGGGCTCGAGCGTGCCGAGGGCGAGCCGGCCGCGCTGGATCTTGCGGGGCCTCTTTCGCTTGTCCTCCCGGAGCGTGTCGTCGACGTGGAAGACCTCGAACTCCACGGCCAGCCCGTCGAGCCGGATGCGTGAGCCGTTTTTCACGATGATCTTGTAGCACCAGGTCTCCGTCTTGATCAGGCGGGACTTGGTCTCGATGCGGTCGGTTTCGAGGCGGACGCGACGGGGCGAGATCTCGACGCCGCCGAAGACGAAGGCCCGTTTCCAGAGCCAGTCGGTCACGTAGGCGTTGTCGTCGGCGCTCAGGGTGGAGCGCTCGATCTCGAAGATGCGGCCGTCGTCGCGCTGGATGCGCACGTTCGTCGCGGTCGCCTCGAGGAGGGTCGCCTGGAGCGTGCGGCCCTGGGTGTCGGTGAACGTCCGCACCTCGGCCTGCGCAAGGACGCACGCGCAGAGGCAGGCGAGCGCGCCGGCGAGGATCCGCGATCGTCGCATCGGCCGGATCAGCGCCGCGCCGGGGCCGCGTGGGCGGCGGGCGCGAGGCGCGATTTGAGGGCGCGGGCGCGGGCGAGCGCCTCGCCTGCGTCGTCGGCGAGGACGGTGACGTGGCCCATCTTGCGGCCGGGGCGCGCCTCGGGTTTTCCGTAGAGATGGAGCTTCGCGCCGAGATCGCGGAGCACGAGGCTCCAGTCGGGCGCGCCGGCGGCCCAGAGGTCGCCGAGGAGATTGACCATGACGGCCGCGGGCCGGTGGGGCCGCGTGTCGCCAAGAGGCAGCCCGCAGACCGCGCGGACGTGTTGCTCGAACTGGCTGGTCACGGCTCCGTCGAGGCTCCAGTGACCGCTGTTGTGGGGGCGGGGGGCGAGCTCGTTGACGACGAGGCGGCCGTCGCGCGCGAGGAAGAGTTCGACCGCGAGCAGGCCGGCGAGGCCGAGCGTCTCCGCGATCGCGCAGGCGAGGTCCGAGGCCTCCCGCGCGACCTCGGGCGGGATCCGGGCCGGGACGATGCTCAGGTCGAGGATGTGGTCGGTGTGGATGTTCTCCGCGACCGGGAAGACCGCCATCTCGCCCGCGCCGTTGGCGGCGACGAGCACGGAGAGCTCGAGTTCGAAATCGATGAACCCCTCCAGCACCGCCCGCGGCGCCTCGAACTCCGCCCAGACCTGCGCCCAATCGTGCCCGCCGGGGCCGAGCTTGCGCTGCCCCTTGCCGTCGTAGCCGAAGTCCGCGGTCTTCAGCACGGCGGGGAGGCCGATCGCCTCCGCCGCGAGGCGCAGCTCCTCCGCCGAACCGACGATCGCGAACGGCGCGCAGGGGAAGCCCGCGTCGCGGAGAAAGGTCTTTTCCCGCGCCCGGTTCTGCGCCGTGAACAAGACCCGCGGGCCCGGTCGGGTGGGGCGCCGCGCCGCCGCGTGCTCGGCGAAGGGCGCGGGCACGTTTTCGAATTCGTAGGTGACGACGTCCGCCCGCGCGAGCAGCCGGTCGAGCGCGGCGAGGTCGTCGTAGGGGGCGTTGACTTCGAGGTCCGCGATCCCGCCCGCCGGGCAGCCCGGCGCGGGATCGAAGACCGCCACGCCGTAACCGAGGTGACGCGCGGCGATGCCGCTCATCCGGCCGAGCTGGCCGCCGCCGAGGATCCCGATCGTGGCGCCCGGTGCGATCACGGGAGCCGGGCGCCGAGGACCGCGAGCGTCTGCTCGGTGCGGAAGCTCCGGAGCTTTTCCGCGAGCGCCTCGTCGGAGAGCGCGAGGATGGCGACGGCGTAGAGCGCGGCGTTGATCGCCCCCGGTTTGCCGATCGCGAAGGTCGCCACCGGCACGCCTCCCGGCATCTGGACGATCGAGAGCAGCGAGTCCATGCCCTTGAGGGCGTGCGACTCGACCGGCACGCCGAGCACGGGCAGCTCGGTCATCGAGGCGGTCATCCCCGGGAGGTGGGCGGCGCCGCCGGCCCCGGCGATGATGCAGCGCAGGCCCCGCGTCTTCGCGGTGTGGGCGTAGTCGTAGAGACTCTGCGGGGTGCGGTGCGCGCTCACGACCTGGCGCTCCGCCGGCACGCCGAAATGGTCGAGCGTCTCGATGGCGTGCCGCATCGTCTCCCAATCCGAGGTGCTGCCCATGATCACGCCGACCAGGAGGATGGGGTTCGACGGTGTCGTGCTCATGGCAGGACGTTCCCCACGCCGTCGCCCCCGGTCGAGTCGAAACCCGGGGCCGCAAGGCGACGGTCGTGCCCCGGGTGGCCACGGGCATCCTGCCTGTGGATGGCTTTCCGCACCGCCGACAGGGATGTTTCGAAGCCGGGCCGGCAAGATGGCCCCCTCGGCCACAGGCGAGACGCCTATGCCACACCCCGGCAGGAGCCGCGCGAAACAGTTTCAGTCACGCCACGAGTCCCCCGCAGGATCACTCTTGCCGGTGGCCCCTCCCGGCGCACGCTCGTGCCCCACACGCCATGGAAAGACAGGTCATCTCGTTCCACTACACCCTGCGCAACGCCGGCGGCGAGGTCGTCGACGCCTCGAACCGCGCGCAGCCGATCGCGTTTCTCGAGGGAAGCGGCGCGATCATCGACGGGCTGGAAAAGGCGCTGCGCGCGATGGGCGTCGGCGAGGAGCGCAAGGTCGCGCTCGCTCCCGAGCAGGCCTACGGCGTGCGCGACGAATCCCTCGTCCGCACGGTCGACCGCGCCACGCTGCCCGTGGGCGAGCTGAAGGTCGGCGACATGTTCCAGACGGGTGAGGACCGGCATGCGCCGATCGTCCGCGTCCTTGCGATCGAGGGCGACCGGGTGCGGCTCGACGCCAACCACCCGATGGCGGGCGAGCGCCTCTTCTTCGAAGTCTCGGTCACGGAGCGCCGCCCCGCCACGCCCGACGAGATCGACCACGGCCACGTCCACGGTCCCGGCTGCCACCACCACTGAGCGCGGCCGCCCGCGCCACGGCCGGCGCCGGAAGGTGCGCTACCGGAAGGTGTGCTGTGGTGACGTGCGATCCGTGAAGGTGGACGCCGGCCTCCGGACGGCGCGATGCGGCGGAAGGCATGCGGGGAACGCCGTCCAGAGGCCGGCGTCCACCTTCCCGGCGAAGGCGTGCCGGTCCCTCAGCGGCTTCGGGATTCGTCGCGACGGTCCGA
>DAIPIQ010000122.1:0-12131 GCA_036770745.1 Opitutaceae bacterium
CCATGGTCCGGTCGGCGCGCTCGCACGTTGCCTTCGATCCCGGCTTCCGGACACTCGCCGGGCTTTGGTCGGATGACGCTTCTCGTGCAGATCGGTCTCTGGTTGGTGCGCAAGTGCGGCGTGGGGCTGCTCGTCGCGGGCGCGATCCTCGTCGTCGGGGCGCTTTACCTCTACCTGAGCGAGAACCTGCGCAGCGAGGCCGAGCGCGAGGGAAGGCTCGCGGAGGTCCGGGAGCGCGAGCGCAGGATCGACGACTTGATCGCGGAGGTGGAGACGCGGCTGCAGGCGCTGGAGGCCGAGACGGAGCGGCAACGCAACCGCGCCGAGGTCGCGCGCCGTCTGCTCGAGAGTTTCGAGCGGATGAACACGTTCTGGGACTGGCTCTTCGGGGCGGGGGTCGATGCCGGAAAGCTGGCGGAGAACAAGGCCGCGGCCTCGCAACAGCGGGATTCGGCGCTGGAAAGCGTGGGGCGGCTCGGGGAGGACCTCGCCGCGGCGGCCCTCGGCAAGCGGGATCTGGAGTCGCAACGCGCGCAGCTCCGCGCCGAGGGCGAGCGTCTCGAGCGTCATGCCTCGCCCGTCGTGCAGTACCTCCGGCGCGCGTGGACCACCTACCGCTGGCCGCTCGCGCTCGCGTTGGCGCTGTATTTCTTCGGCCCCACGCTGTGGAAGCTCGCCGCCTTCTACGGGCTCGCTCCGCTCGTCGGTCGGGCGGCCTCGATCCGGCTCGCGGACGCGGTGCGGGAGCCGGTGTCGGTCACGCCGAGCCGGGTGTCGGAGGCCGTCCTTCTCGCGGAGGGCGAGACGGTCTTCGTCCGCGAGCGGTTCCTCCAGGCCTCGGACGAGGCGCTGCGGCGCCGCACGCGTTTCGTCCTGGATTGGCGGATACCCTTCACCTGCGCCGCCTGCGGTTTGATCGAGCTCGTGGAGCTGGCCAACGCCGGCGGCGACGGGCGCTCGGTGACGGTCTCGACGCAGGACGACGCGGCGGTCGAGCTCAGCATCGTGGCGTTGCCCGAGGGCGCGTCGCTGGTCCTGCGTCCGCGTTTCCTCGCGGGCGTCGTGCTGCCGCGGGGCGTGCGGCCGCGGATCCGCCGGCATTGGCGGCTCTTCCACCTCCAGGCGTGGGTCACGCTGCAGTTCCGCTACTTCGAGTTCCAGGGTCCTTGTCGGCTGATCGTCGCGGGCAGTCGCGGCGTGCGGGCGGAGGTCCTGCGCGAGGGTGCGGCGCTCGGTCGCGGCGGACGGCGCACGAACCAGGATTCGACCATCGGCTTCACCCCGGAGCTGGCCTACCGCTCCGTGCGCGCCGAGACCTTCTGGGCCTACTACCGCGACCACAACCCGCTCTTCGACGATCTCTTCCAGGGCAGCGGCACGTTCGTCTGTCAGGAAATCGCGACCGATGGTCCGGGCGGCGGGGAGCGCCGTTTCTGGGCGTCGGTGTGGAACGGGCTGCTGAAGGTCTTCGGGCTTTGAACGGGTGTAACCAATAGTGGTGGCAACCTGCTTTCGTGGGCCGGGGTTCATCCCCGGCTTCCGACTGAGAGAGCCGCAGAAGCCGGGGATGAACCCCGGCCCACACAAGGGCATGCCAAGTGGCTGCGGTCGATGCATCCGACCCGGCCGCCGAGACGGCCGTCGGTCTTCAGGAGAACCGAGGCATGCCACCACTTTCGATTACACCCCCTCGAACGGGCGGGGATGATTGACCCTGCGCGCGCCGGCGGTTGAGTCACGGCGCCCGATGTCCGGAAAAGGTCCCAACCGCAACACGCTCACCGTCCGCATCGTCGTCGGCATGGTCCTCGGGCTCCTGGTCGGCGGCGGCATCAACCTCGCGGGCAACGACGGCTGGATCGCCGCCGTGCTCACCGACGGCCTCTTCCGCGTGGTGGGTGCGGTGTTCCTCGCCTCGTTGAAGCTGCTGGTCGTGCCGCTCGTCTTCGTCTCGCTCGTCTGTGGCAGCGCGGCGCTCGACGACGTGCGCAAGGTCGGTCGCGTGGGCCTCAAGACGGTGGGGCTCTACCTCTGTACGACGGCCATTGCGGTCACCCTCGCGCTCGCGGCCGCCGTGATCGTCCAACCGGGCCGGGGCTTCGAGCTGAGTGCGGAGACGACCTTCACCGCGACGGCGCCGCCGCCGCTGGCCGACATCCTCATCGCGATCTTCCCTTCGAATCCGGTGCAGGCGATGGCGGAGGGCAACATGCTCCAGGTGATCGTCTTCGCGGTCCTCGTGGGACTCGCACTCGTGCTCTCGGGCGACGCGGGCGGGCGCGTCCTCGACCTCTTCCGCGACCTGAACGACGTCGTGATGAAGCTCGTCACGCTCGTCATGCAGCTCGCTCCGTTCGGCGTCTTCGCGCTGCTCGCCCGGACCTTTGCCGAAGAGGGCTTCGCCGCGATCGCCCCGCTCGCGAAATACTTCGCGCTCGTGCTCGCGGTCCTCCTCGTGCACGGGACCGTCGTCTACGGCTCGCTCCTGCGGGCCTTCACGGGGTTGAGCCCGCTGCGCTTCCTTCGCAACGCCCGGGCGGTGCACGTCTTCGCCTTTTCCACGGCCAGCAGCAACGCCACCCTGCCGGTGACCCTGGAGACGGTCGAGCGGCGGATGGGCGTGGGCCGACCGGTGGCCTCGTTCACCGTGCCCCTCGGGGCGACGATCAACATGGACGGCACCGCGATCATGCAGGGCGTCGCGACCGTCTTCATCGCGGGCGCGTTCGGCATCGAGCTTTCGCTCACGGATTACGCAATGGTCGTGCTCACCGCGACCCTCGCCTCGATCGGCACGGCGGGTGTGCCCGGGGTCGGGCTCGTGATGCTCGCGATGGTCCTGAAACAGGTGGGCCTGCCGGAAGCGGGGATCGGCCTGATCCTCGGGGTCGATCGCCTGCTCGACATGGTCCGCACCGCGGTGAACGTTACGGGCGACATGGTCGTCGGTTGCATCGTCGCCAAGAGCGAAGGCGAGCTCGAACCGGCCGTCTTCGAGTCGGAGCCCGCCGCCGGCTCAGGGTGAGCCCCGGCCGGGCTCCCGCAGCAGGTCGACCAGCCCGCCCCACGCCGCGACCGCGAGCAACGCGAGCAGCAGGGCGAGCAGGGAGAAGAGCATGCCCGCGACGCGGGATCGGCCGCGGAAGCCGTTGCGCGCACTCAGGATCGCGCGCAGCGTCAACAGTGATGCGAGCACCGCGGCGAGCGCGACGCCGATGAAGCTCCGCCACCAGGCCGGGCTCATCGCGACGAGCGCGGCCACGGCGAGCGAGAGCCCGATGACCAGCGCCGCCGTGCCGAAACCCTTTGCCTGCGTCGCCGGACTCGTCGCGGGCGGCGTGCTCGCCGGCACGTCCGGAGCGAAACGCGCGATGTCGGCGGCGAGCGAGCCGCGCCGCAACGCCCACGCGAAGGGCTCGATCGGGATCCACCGACGTCCGGCCATCGCCGCCTGTTGATCGCTGGAATACATCGGCGCACCGAGGAATCCGAAGCGGCGCAGGCCGGCGAGCCGGGCGGCGCCGTCGCCGTCGATCGGCTCGCGGGTCAGGAAACCCTCGCGTCCGCGTTCGAGGGACAGCTCGGCGATCCGCGACCACGGCACGCGCAGGTCGAAGCCGATCTGCCGGAGCCGCACGCCCTCGGCGTCGAGCTCGAGCCGGGCCCGGCGGATGAGCGCGTGCATCCCGAGCGCGACCGCGAGGAAGACCACGAGCAGAGTCGACCCGCCGGTGCGCTCGGCCTCGCCGGCGCCGAACACGGCGAGCGCGCCTCCCGACACCAGCAGCGGCCCGAAGATGATCCAGGGCACGCTTTGACGGAGCGGGCTCACCCGGTGGATCCGACGGGCTGGCGGAGGTCGATTCACGCCGTGGAGGTCTAGTCGAACGGTCCCTCGGGACGCCACCCGCAAACGACGGCGCGGCATCCCCGCTCGCTTTCGCGACGACCCCGCGCATGGTGCGGTTTCGCGATGCTTTTCCAGCTCCGATCCGACTTCGCCCCCACCGGGGACCAGCCCGAGGCCATCGCCCGCCTCGTTGCTTCGATCCAGGCCGGAAACAAGGACCAGACGCTGCTCGGTGTCACCGGTTCGGGGAAGACGTTCACGATGGCCAACATCATCGCGCAGTGCGAGCGACCGGTCCTGATCCTCTCCCACAACAAGACGCTCGCGGCGCAGCTCTACTCGGAGTTCAAGGGTTTCTTCCCGGACAACGCCGTCGAGTACTTCGTCAGCTACTACGACTACTACCAGCCGGAGGCCTACGTGCCCTCGTCGGACACCTTCATCGAGAAGGACTCTTCGATCAACGACGAGATCGACCGCCTGCGCATCTCCGCGACGAGCGCGTTGATCAGCCGGCGCGACGTGATCGTGGTCGCGAGCGTCTCCTGCATCTACGGCCTCGGCTCCCCCGAGGATTTCCTCGCGATGATGATCCCGCTCGAGGTCGGGATGACGCTCGCGCGCGACGCCTTCCTCTCGCGGCTCGTCGAGAACCTCTACGAGCGCAACGACGTCGCGCTGGCGCGCGGGCGTTTCCGGGTGCGGGGCGACGTCGTCGACGTCATGCCCGCCTACCTCGAGTCGGGCCTGCGGATCGAGTTCTGGGGCGACGAGGTGGAGGGCATCCGGGAGTTCGACCCGCTCACCGGGACGGCCGGGCGGCGGCTCGAGCGCTTCAACCTCTTTCCGGCGAACCAGTTCGTGACCCCGCGCGACAAGATGCTCAACGCCGTCTCCGCGATCAAGGCCGAGCTGGGGGAGCGGATCGCGTGGTTCGAGGGTCGCAGCCGCCTGCTCGAGGCCCAGCGGATCGCGATGCGGACCAACTACGACCTGGAGATGATGCAGGAGCTCGGATTCTGCAGCGGGATCGAGAACTACTCGCGGCACCTTTCCGGCCGGCCCGCCGGTGAGCGGCCGTTCTGCCTGCTCGATTTCTTCCCGAAGGATCATCTCGTGATGATCGACGAGAGCCACGTGACCGTCCCCCAGATCGGGGCGATGTACGCCGGCGACCGCTCGCGCAAGGAGACGCTCGTCGACTTCGGGTTCCGCCTCCCCTCGGCCCTCGACAACCGGCCGCTCAACGCCGCCGAGTTCCGCGCGCTCTCGGGCCGGACGCTCTACGTCTCCGCGACGCCGGGCCCGTTCGAGCTCCAGTGCTCGAAGATCGTCGCGGAGCAGCTGATCCGTCCCACCGGGCTGCTCGATCCCGAGATCACGATCCGCCCGACGCACGGCCAGGTCGAGGACCTCATCGGGGAGATCCGCGCCGCGGTGGCCGAGGGCCAGCGCGTGCTCGTGACGACGCTCACCAAGCGCCTCTCCGAAGACCTGACCGCGCACATCCGCGACGCGAAGATCCGCGTCGAGTACCTCCACTCCGACATCGACACGATCGAGCGCGTCGAGATCCTCCGCCGGCTCCGGCTCGGGGAGTTCGACGTGCTCATCGGGATCAACCTGCTGCGCGAAGGACTCGACCTGCCCGAGGTCGCCCTCGTCGCGGTGCTCGACGCCGACAAGGAGGGATTCCTCCGCAGCCGCACCAGCCTCATCCAGACCGCGGGCCGCGCCGCGCGCCACGAGAAGGGCAGGGTGGTCTTCTACGCCGACGTGATGACCGAGTCGATCCGGGCCACCCTCGAAATCACCCGGTCGCGTCGGGAGCGGCAGATCGCCTACAACCGCGAGCACGGCATCACCCCGCGCGGGGTGCGGCGCGGCGTTCAATCCAGCCTGCACGATCCGGAGCAGGCGGCGGAGGCCGCAGCCACCGCCGTGGGAGAGGCGCGTGGAGACGAGGACGTGCTCGCCGTCATCGAGCAACTCGAAGCGGAGATGCAGGAGGCGGCGGAATCGCTCGAGTTCGAACGGGCCGCCCTCCTGCGCGACCAGGTCGAAACGCTCCGCTCGGGGGATTTCTCGGCGAAGGGCGGCGGGGCGGCGAACCGATCCCGGGGTTACGCGCGCCGGCGCGGGGCGCGGCGCTGACCTCGCGGATTGACCCTTCGATCCGCGAGGCCACGATCCGCGCCGGGTCTCCTTCATGGTCGAACACACTTCGTCGGTGTTGCGCGCAGCGCTCGGTCTCGGCGTCTTTCTCGGGCTCTGTTGGCTGCTGAGCGAGGACCGGCGTCGCATCAACTGGCGGCTCGTCGGCGGAGGCGTGGCGCTTCAGCTCGTGCTCGCCGTGTTGATCCTCCGGGTCGCGTTCGTCGAGCGGATCTTCGACGCGATCGCCGGCTTCTTCGTCGAGCTGCTCGGCTTCAGCCGCGAGGGCGCGATCTTCCTCTTTCGCGACCTCGTCACGCGGGTCGACACCTTCGGCTTCATCTTCGCCTTCCAGGTGCTGCCCACGATCGTCTTCTTCGCGGCCTTCAGCTCGATCCTCTACTACCTCGGGATCCTGCAGCGGATCGTCTTCGTCTTCGCCTGGGTGATGAAGCAGACGATGCGGATGTCGGGGGCCGAGAGCCTCGCGACCGCGGCGAACATCTTCGTGGGGCAGACCGAGGCGCCGTTGGTGATCCGGCCGTATCTCGCGCGGATGACCCGCTCCGAACTCATGACGCTGATGGCGGGCGGCATGGCGACCATCGCGGGCGGCGTCCTGGTCTCCTACATCGGCATGCTCGGCGGAGACGACCCGGCGGAGCGGTTGGTCTTCGCGCGACACCTGCTGACCGCCTCGATCCTCTCCGCCCCGGCGGCGATCGTCGCCGCCAAGATGATGGTGCCGGAGGGTGAGGCGATCGACGAATCCCTCGCCGTGCCGCGCGAGCGCGTCGGCACGAACCTCCTCGACGCGGCCGTCATCGGCACCTCCGACGGGGTCAAGCTCGCGGTCAACGTCGCGGGCGCGCTCCTCGTCTTCACCGCCCTCGTCGCCCTCGTGAACTTCGTGCTCGGGAACTGGATCGGCGCCGTCGGCGGCCTCAACGAGCGGATCGCCGCCGCGACCGGCGGGCTCTACGGCGGCCTCAGCCTGCAGTTCCTCTTCGGGGTGCTCTTCGTGCCGTTCTCGTGGCTGATCGGCGTCGCGCCGGGGGATCTGATGGCGGTCGGGCAACTGCTCGGCGAGCGGATGGCGCTCAACGAGTTCTTCGCCTACGGCACGCTCGCGGAGATGAAGACCGCCGGCGTGATCCGGGATCCGCGGTCGATCATCATCGCCACGTACGCACTTTGTGGATTCGCCAACATCCTCTCGATGGGGATCCAGGTCGGCGGGATCGGCGTGCTCGTGCCGGAGCGCCGCACCGCCCTCGCCGCGCTCTCGTTCAAATCCATGCTCGCGGGCACGCTCGCCTGCCTGATGACCGCGACCATCGCCGCCTTCCTCGTCTGAGGCCCCGCCGCCCATGCCGCTCACCGTCCTCCAACACCCCGTCGTCGACCACTGGATGACGCGGCTCCGCGACCGCACGACGGAGCCCGTCCAGTTCCGGACGATCGCGAAACGGGTCACCGTGTTCCTCCTCGTCGAGGCCACGCGCGACCTCCCCGTCGCGGGCGAGCCGATCGAGACGCCGCTCGAGCGCGTCGAGGGCCGCGCGCTCGCGGCGCGGATCGTGGTGGTGCCGATCCTGCGGGCGGGCCTGGGGATGCTGGAGGCGGTGACCGAGTTCCTGCCGCACGTCTCGGTCGGCTACGTCGGGCTCGAACGCGACCACACGACGGCGCGGGCGCGGACCTACTACTGCAAGCTCCCGGCCGTCGCCGGTCGCACGGTGCTCGTCGTCGATCCGATGCTCGCGACCGGCGGCTCGGCGGAGATGGCGATCGACCTCCTCGCGCGCGAGGGCGCGACGGACATCCGCCTCCTCTCCCTCGTCGCGGCCCCCGAGGGCGTGGCGCGGGTCCAGGCGCGATTCCCGGAACTGCCCGTGTTCACGGCCGCGCTCGACCGTGCGCTCGACGCACGGAAGTACATCGTGCCCGGTCTCGGTGATTTCGGCGACCGACTCTACGGGACGGGGGCCGCCGGCGAATGAGCGCCCCCGCCCCCCTCGGCCTCGAGGACCATGCGCTGCTCGAGCGGGCCGCCTTCGCGGCGGCGAGCGCCTACGCGCCGTACTCGAAATTCCTCGTGGGCGCGGCGCTGCGCACCGCGCGGGGTGCGGTCTTCACGGGCTGCAACGTCGAGAACGCCTCCTACGGCCTCACCCTTTGCGCCGAGCGCAACGCCGTCGGCGCGGCCGTCGCGGCGGAGGGCGCCGGCATGCGGATCGTGGCGATCGCGGTGGTCGTCGACGCGGACCGGAGCTTCCCGCCCTGCGGCGCGTGCCGGCAGGTGATCCTCGAGTTCGCCGAGGCCGGTGCGATCGTGCTCATCGGCGATCGAGGTCCGGGCCCCGTCCGGCGCACGACGATCGGGGAGCTGCTGCCCGGCGCGTTCACCCTGTAGTTTCCGCTGGCCAGCGGGGAGGGCGTGGCGCAATCACCTCCGCGTGTCCGCCCAGGCCTCGCAGGAAATCGCCCGTCGTCGCACCTTCGCGATCATCTCGCACCCCGACGCCGGCAAGACGACCCTCACCGAGAAGTTCCTCCTCTACGGAGGAGCCGTGCAGCTCGCGGGCGCGGTCAAGGCCAACAAGAACCAGCGCGCCACGACCTCCGACTGGATGGAGCTCGAGCGCAAGCGCGGCATCTCCGTGAGCTCGACCGTGCTGCAGTTCGAGTACGGAGGCTTCGCCGTCAACCTCCTCGACACTCCGGGCCACAAGGACTTCTCCGAGGACACCTACCGCGTGCTCACCGCGGTCGACGCGGCGCTGATGGTCATCGACGCGGCCAAGGGCATCGAGGCGCAGACCCGCAAGCTCTTCGAGGTGTGCCGCCGCCGGGGGGTGCCCATCTTCACCTTCATGAACAAGTGCGACCGGCCGACGCGCGAACCGCTCGCGCTGCTCGACGAGCTGGAGAGCCAGCTCGGCCTGCGACCGGTCGCGGTCAACTGGCCGCTGGGCAACGGCGCGACCTTCAAGGGCGTCTTCGACCGCACCTCGCGCGAGGTGCATCTCTTCGAGAAGGTGCCGGGCGGGGCGTTCCGCTCGCCGGTGGAGGTCGGAGGGCTGGCGGATGACTTCGTGCGCGAGCGGTTGGAGCCCGACGACCACGCGCGCGCGGTCGAGGAACTGGAGATGCTCGAGACGGTGGCCGACCCGTTCGACCACGACGAGGTGCTCGCGGGCCGGCAGACCCCCGTGTTCTTCGGCAGCGCGGTCAACAACTTCGGCGTCCAGCTCATGCTCGACCGCTTCCTCGCGTGGGCCTCGCCCCCACGGGCGCGCGTCGCCGGGCAGGGCGAGGTGCCGGTCGAGGCCCAGGCGTTCTCGGGCTTCGTCTTCAAGATCCAGGCCAACATGGATCCGAAGCACCGCGACCGGATCGCGTTTCTCCGCGTCTGCTCCGGGCGGTTCACGCGCGACATGTGGGTGACCAACGTCCGCACCGGCAAGCGGCACCGGCTCTCCAGCTCGCAGAAGCTCTTCGGTCGGGATCGCGAGACGGTGGACGAGGCCTGGCCGGGCGACGTCATCGGGCTGATCGGCCACGACGAGTTCGGCATCGGCGACACCCTCTCGGAAAACACGGAGATCCGCTTCGACGAGATGCCGCGCTTCCCTCCCGAATGCTTCAGCTACATCTCCAACGCCAACAAGGGGGCCGACAAGAAGTTCCGCGCCGGGCTGAGCCAGTTGCTCCAGGAGGGCGTGGTGCAGGCGCTGACGATCAAGGGGGCGCTTTCTCCGGTCCCGCTGCTCGCGGCGGTCGGGCCGCTGCAGTTCGACGTGTTGAAGTTCCGGCTCGAGAGCGAATACGGGGCCGAGGTCCGGATGGAACCGGCCGCATGGACCGCGATCCGCTGGCTGGAGCTCGGCGGAGCCATCGCGGATCTCGCGGCGCTGACCCTGCCCGGCGGGGTGGCGATCGCCTACGACGGGCACGAGGATCCGGTCGTGCTGTTTCCGAGCGAGTGGTTGATCCGCTTCTTCCTCGAGAAGAACGCGGGGGTGAAGCTGCACCTGCTCCCGCCGGATCCCGACGAGCCGGCCCCGGAATCGTGACTCCTCAGCCGCCGAGGCCCTTGAGGAGACCGCCGAGATTCGGCATCCCGAACTTCTGGTAGTCCTCGGGGATCTTGAAGAGGTCGTCGGAGACGGACTTCTTCTCGACCCGCGTCGCCTCGATCACCGTCTGCACCTTGCCTCTGCGGTCCTTGGTGACCGTCCGCAGCGGGTAGAGGCCCTTCTCGGCGAGCGCGTCGGCCCACGGCGGACTCTTGCCGCGGTTCTTCTGCACCTCGGCGAAGGCGACGAAGCGCCCGAGCCCGGTGGTCGCCCAGAATTCGACGACCGTCTTTCCGTCCCGCACGACGTACTCGGCACACTTGTAGCCGGCGATCGTCTCGGTGCGACCGGTCTCTTCGAGCGTGGCCTGCGAGGCCGAGCCGGCCACGACCTCCTTCATCCCGCCGAAGACCATGTAGGTCTTCATCTGGGGCATGAGGAAAAACATCTCGCCGGTCTTGCCGTTGAAGATCGCGGTCGAGGTCTGGTTCTGCTCGAGCTGCATGTCGACGCGCATCATCTCGCCCTTCACCGCCGACTCGTGCCGCATGACGGAGTTGCCGGCGGTCATGGTCGCGTGGATGACGCCCTCGAAGGTCTTGCCGAGGGTGGGGAGGGTGATCGCGGTCGCGAGGAGGAGGGAGAGAAGTGTCTTCATGGGAGGAGCGAAATGCTCCGAGGAAAACCGCGGAGCCCCGCGAATGCAAACCACGAGCGGCCGCGCAGGCCGGAATTGACGTGCGCCGCTCCCGAGGCGGGGCGACCTTCGCGCATGCCCAGCGAGCACAGGATCGTCCGCCAGATCGAGTTCGTCGAAACCGACATGGCCGGGATCATGCACTTCTCGAATTTCTTCCGCCTGATGGAGGCGGCGGAGACCGCATTCTTCCGCACCCTCGACCTCCCGCTCTTCGAGGAGCACGGCGGAGCGATGATCGGCTGGCCCCGGGTGCGGGCGAAGTGCGACTACCACCAGCCGGCCCGCTTCGGCGACGTGCTGGAGATCCATCTTTACGTGAAGGAGATCCGGATCCGCGCGATCAACTACTTCTTCCGCTTCCGCGAACGGTTGCCCGACGGATCGCGGGTGGCGATCGCCCGGGGCGAGATGACGACCGTGTGCGCGACCCTCGACCCGCGCACGCAGACGATCGTCTCCCTGCCGCTCCCCGGGATCGTACTGGCGAAGCTGGAGATCGCCCCGCGCGAAGCCTACCGCGTCTGAGCGTCGCCGACCGCGCTCGCATCGCCGGTGATTCCGCCCATCGTCCCCGCCATGAACCGCCTCGTCCTTCTCGTCACGCTCGCCGCCCTCGCGGGTTGTTCCTCGCTCGAATACCGCGTGCGCGAATCGTTCGGTCAGCAGAAGCGCGAGCTCCTGGTCGATCGCGTGGAGTCGGCGCGCTCCAGCCAGGAGTCGGCGAAACAGCAGTTCGTCGCCGCGTTGGAGCGGTTCAAGCAGATCACCGGTTTCCAAGGTGGCGACCTCGAGGCCCAGTACGACGGCATCAAGCGGCAGTTCGACCTCTGCACCAAGCGCGCCGGCGACGTGAGCGCGCGCATCGCCGCGGTCGACGACGTGGCCAACGCCCTTTTCCGCGAGTGGGAGCGGGAGTTGAAGGAATACTCCTCCGATGCCCTCCGCCAGGACAGCGAGCGCAAGCTCTACGAGACCACCCAGGCCTACAAGCGGCTCCTCGAGGTGATGCGCAACGCGGAGGGCCGCATGGCCCCGGTGCTGGCTACCTTCAAGGACCAGACGCTCTACCTGAAGCACAACCTCAACGCCCGGGCGATCGCCTCGCTCGGCGGGATCTCCCTGCAACTCGAGCGCGACGTCGACGTGCTCGTGGCCGACATGCAGCGTGCAATCGACGACGCCGACCGCTTCATCGTGCAGATGAAGGCCGACGGCGCCTGACCCGCCACGGGCTCCGCTCCGCCTACGACGCGGTCCCGGCGTGTTGGCGCCCCGCCTCGGCGAAGAAGCCGCTCCAGCGCGTGCCGGCGAAACGCGTCTTCAGCTCCGCGAAGTTCTCGATGAC
>DAIPIQ010000258.1:0-2713 GCA_036770745.1 Opitutaceae bacterium
GGCGATGCCGCACCGTCCCGCTCCGAGGTTCGTGGTCATGAGGAAGATCAGCATGAAGGATGCGCCGTGGGAGGAGTGGTCCTCTCCAGGCGGGGTGTTTCACGGCAGCGGCCAGCAGCTCTCGATCGCCCTCGGTGCCAAGCCGAACGCGCCCCTCCACGAGGGCGGCCATCCTTTCGATCTCGAACGCGGTCGGTTGCGGCCCGGAAAAGCGGGCTCGCCGCTCCACAGCCACGCGAACCGATGGGAGCTCTACGTCGTGACCACGGGCCGCGGCGTCATGCGCTCCGGGGGCGAACGCCGCGAGGTGCGGGCCGGCGACGCGATCCTGTGCCCGCCCAACGACGCCCACCAGCTCGTCAACACCGGCGCCGTCGATCTCGACTACCTGCTCGTCGCCGACAATCCGGCGGTGGACCTCTGGCGTTACCCGGACTCGGGGAAATGGGGTTTCCGGCCGGACGGCTGGTTCTTTCGACGCGAGCCGGTGGACTACTGGCTGGGCGAGGAGGACGCCGGGCCGCTCGCACGGGCGTTCCAGCCACCGGCCCCACCGCCTCCGCCGGCTCCGCTCGCACGCTTCGTCACGATCGCGGACGTTCCAGAAAACGAACTGAGATCACCGAAAGGCCGATACCGTTCGTTCACGCGCGACCTCTCGCTCGCGCTCGGCGGGATCAAGGACGTCGGCCCGTGGGGCGGCGGCCATCCCTTCGACGTGCAGCAGCGGCGCGTCCCGCCCGGCACCGCGGTCTGCCCGCGACACGCGCACTCGATCCAATGGGAGCTGTTCGTCGTCCTCTCCGGCGCGGCCACGGTCCGCTCGGACGAAGAGACCTTCGAAGTCGCGGAGGACGACGTCTTCCTCCAGCCTCCGGGCGTGGCACACCAGATTCTGAATACGGGCACGGAGGATCTCCTGTTTCTCGTCGTCGCCGACAACACGCCGGCCGACATCATCCACTATCCCGACTCGGGGAAGTGGATGATCAAACCGCAGCGAAAGTTCTTCCGGATGACGGAAGTCGACTACTTCGACGGCGAGGAGTGAAGCCCGTGCGACCCCGGGTCGGAGCCGCGCCCTCGACCCCGGAATTCACCAAAGCCGATCGCCAGCCCGCAAGACAGCGGCCGGCGGCCCGACTCGTCTTCCGCGCCCCGTCTTCCGCCCACACGAAGTCGGGAAGAACCGTCGCAGAGCGCGTGGTTCTTGTAGGACTCAAATCGAGGGGTCCCCGAATAAGGACAGCCCGAAAAACACGAAACGCACATTGACCACCTTGGACTCGGTTGCCTCCGGATTTGGCCTTCTGGAGTCCAGCCTCGCAAGATCAGGTGGCAGTGACAGGGTCAGCCGTCGGCGAGCGGAGGCAGACCGCGTCCGCGGTCGACACCACAGCGCTTGTTTTCGCTCCTGCACTGCCTGTCCCACTCGCGCTGGACGTAGGCGGCGATGCGCCAATGGTCTTGGCTGAGGGCGGCGGCGACTTCCTTGACTTTGGCGCTGAAGGCTTCGCGCCGGGCGGCTTGGTCGGCGAGAGCGCAAACCTGCAACGCGTCGTAAAGCTGGAGGAGTTCCTCGAGGTTTTGGTTCACGCGTGCCCGAGCGCCGCTTCAATGTCGGAAAGGTCGTCGGAGAGCAGGCCGCGATCGAGGATGACGTCGTCACAGGCGAGTTCACGGACGCAGGCCTCGAAGTTGGCGCGGGAGACGTCGATTTCTTCGAGGCTGAAGACGCCTTGCTCGACGCAGGCGAGGATGGCTTTGCCGGTGGTCTTGAGGTCACCGATGACGACACCGTATACGAAAGTGGGACCTTTGCCTTTGGGCAGGCCGTAGCGACGGCGGATGCGTTTGAACTGGAAGAAGGCGGCGAGCCAGGTGCACGCGGCGCGCTTGAGGTGCTCGGCTTGTTCCTGAACGCGGACCTCGTCGATCAGATCCTTGACGGGGATGAGATCGCGTTCGGTGAGGGAAGGGATGTCCTGGCCGTGAGAGAGCGGATTCATGATGGAGCGAGTTGAAACGCGGTATGTCCCAGGCAGTCGGCTGAGGCCCTTTTACTTCGGTCACGAAAGCGTGCTGTGAAGCTCGGGCTTGGCAAGCAGGCTCGGCAAGCGGCGTCGACGACCACGGAGCGACGAGTAGCGCTACCCGGAATGGTGGCGGAAGCAAAACAGAAGCGTGTCCCCGGAAGCCCGGCGCCTCACCAACCCGCTTCTTCGATCCGCGCGAGCACGGCGGCGAAGGAGCGCGGCGGGGGGGCGGCGGCCTCGACCTCGACGCCGTCCGGCGCGGGGAAGCGCACGCGCGCGAGGTGCAGGCAGAGCGGGGCGTGGAGCGGGCGCTCTTCCTCGCGACCCGGGCGGTAGCCGGGCTTGAGGTTGGAAAGAAAGACCTGGCGCACGCGCACGTAGATCCGTTCGCCGGGGATGCGCAGCCCGCATTCGGCGGCGTGCGCCCGCACCTGGTGGAGCCGCGGGTGCGCGGTCCGCGCCCTCCACGAACCGTAGCGCCCGAAATCGCGGACGAGCGCGAAACTCGTCGCGCTCTTCTTTCCGTCGCGGTGCGAGACGGCGACCCGTCGGCGCTCCTCCTGGACGGCGAGCGGCAGCCGGCACTCCAGCTCCCGCGCGCCGGGCCCGCGCTCCGAGACCAGCTCGAACTCGAAGGTCCACCGGCTCGAACCGTGGGAATTGCGCAGCGCCGCCGC
>DAIPIQ010000007.1:0-48296 GCA_036770745.1 Opitutaceae bacterium
GCTCGCTCAACCGCTTCCAGCAGCTCAACGCCGTCAAGATCTCCGGCGGCACCGGTCAGCTCGACGCCGCCCTCACGCTGCTCGAGGAGACGGCGCGCGAGATCCTGCCGCCGGGCTCTGCGATCAACTACACGGGCGAATCGCGCCAGCTCCGCACCGAGGGCGGCAAGTTCCTGCCCGCCCTGCTGCTCGCGATCGTGATGATCTTCCTCGTGCTCGCGGTGCAGTTCAATTCGTTCCGCGACCCGCTCGTGATCCTCGCCGGATCCGTGCCGCTCGCGATGTTCGGCGCGCTCATCTTCACGGTCCTGAAGATGCCCGATCCCAACACGCCGTCGCTCACCGCGGGCTGGACGACCACGATGAACATCTACGCCCAGGTCGGCCTCGTCACGCTCGTCGGCCTGATCGCCAAGAACGGGATCCTCATCGTCGAGTTCGCCAACAAGCTCCAGTTGCAGGGGCGCACGAAGCTCGACGCGGTCCGCGAGGCCGCGCGCACGCGCCTGCGCCCCGTGCTCATGACCTCGGCCGCGACGATCGCCGGGCACTTCCCGCTCATCCTCGTGAGCGGCGCCGGTGCGGCCGCCCGCAACTCGATCGGTCTCGTGCTCGTCGGCGGCATGGCGATCGGCACGGTCTTCACGCTCTTCGTGATCCCCTCGGTCTACATGCTCATCGCCCGGGACCACCGTCGCGACAACGTGCCGGCGCCCTCGGTCGCCCCTGTGGGAGCGGCGACGGGCACCGTCGCCGTCCGTTCCTGAAGCCGGTTCCGAATCGCCGACGTCCTCTACCATGAAGTCGTACCATCGTCCTTCCTTCGTCCTCCTCGTCGCGGGGGCGCTGTGCCTCGGGGCGTTTCCCGAGGCCGGGGCATCCTCGTTGCCCGCCACCCTCGACCTTCCGGCCGCGCTCGCACTCGCGGTCGAGCACAATCCCGCGATCCGCCAGAGCCGGGCGCGGATCGACGAATCCTCGGGCGCGCTCGACGAGGCCCGGGCGGGTCGGTTGCCCACCGTGACGGTCAGCGCGGGCTACACCCGGACTGACGAGGGCCGTTTCGAAAACCTCAACGGCATCCGGTTCGGCAACCCGGACGCATGGACCGCGGGCGTGCAGGCCGTGCAGCCGCTTTATACGGGCGGCGCGGTCGAGGCCGGGACGCGCGGAGCCCGGGCTTCCCGCGAGGCCGCGCTCGCGGATTACGAGACGACGGTCCACGACGAGCTCCTCGCCGTGCGCGAACGGTTTTTCGACGTGCTGTTGGCGCGCGAGCGGGTCGTGGTCGCCGAAGAAGCGGTGAAGCTCCTCGAGGAAGAGCTGGAGAACGCGCGGGCACGGGTCGACGCCGGCAGCGGTTCACCCTTCGAGCGGTTGCGGGCCGAGGTCGCGCTCGCCAACGGGCAACCGCCGCTGATCCGCGCCCGCAACGGCCTGCGGCTCGCCGCGGTGGACCTCGTCCGGGCGATCGGGCTGCCGCCGGACGACTCGGCGGGCGAACGCGTGACCGGGCGTCTTGAATTCTCCGAGGCCGAGGTCTCGAAGGAGGCGGCGCTCGCCTCGGCTCTCGAACGGCGCCCGGAACTGCGCCGCTTGGAGCGGCTCGTCGAGGCGGCCGGGGAGGCCGTCACCGCCGCCGGAGCCGGGACGCGGCCGTCGCTCGGCGTGTTCGCGGGCTACGATGTCGCGAAGTCGTCGTTCTCCGACGACTTCGGCGACTCGGTCGACGGTTGGTCGGCGGGCATCCAGGGTTCTTGGAGCATTTTCGACGGCAAGGCCACGCGTGGAAAAGTCGCGCAGGTGCGGTCGCGCCTCGAGCAGTCGAGGATCGCCCTCGAGAGCGCCCGGCTCGCGATCGAAGCGGAGGTGCGTCGGGCGCACTCGAGTCACGTCGAGGCCGGCGAGCTGATGCGCGCCTCGCAGAAGGTCGTCGAGCAGGCCGAGGAGAGCGTCCGACTCGCGCGGGCCCGGTTCGACGCCGGAGCCGCGACCCAGCTCGACGTGTTGCAATCGCAGGTCGCCCTGACCGAGGCCCGGACCAACGAGGCGGAGGCCCTGCACGGGGCCGGTGTCGCTCTTGCGCGGCTCCAACGAGCCGCCGCCCTCATCCCCCTTCCCGCCGAGGCCGAGGCGGGGCGCTGACTCAGCCCTTCGGACCGCTCCTGCGAGCGCGGCCGACCAGGTAGCGAAGCCCGATGAACGCGAGCACGAAGAGCTGCAGGGTGACGCCGTAGGCGAGGATGCTGGAGATTTGGGTGGTGTCGGTGTCCATCGGCGAAAGTGGTGGAAGCGTGGCTTGCGGGCGTCGGATCCCGCAAGCGCAGCCCCTCGTTTGGATGCGCGACCGGGGATTCCCCTATGCCCCGATGAAAAACTCCTCCACGGAGAGCGTCTCGGAGCCGGTGCATGCGGAGGGTTTCTCCGGCCCGCGACCGAAGGGACACTCCTGCGTGATGGTTTTTTGTTCGAGCTCGTCGCCGCTCATCCCGACGATCGCGGGACATGTCGATCCCTCGCCTCCGATCCGAACTTTCGGGACCCGAACCGCGGGCCGCGATCCTCCGACGGGCGGCCATGCGAAAGGCCGGGAAGGAGGAGCGGTTCCGGTGAGTGTGCCGGCCGCGCGGTTTCCCGTCTCGCTCCCCGAGCCAGGGGCCGAGGGGCGATGGCTGGTGTTCGACGTCGTCGTCCGCGGCGCCTGCGCCCACCTGATCTGCCCGCTCTACGCAACCCGGGTCGTAGCCGTCGACTCGCTGCACGTGACGATCGGCGGCCGGGTCGGCCGGCTCGTCGAGGACAGGCGACGCTCCTCCTTCGAGGCCGTGCGTGTCGTCTCGCTCGCCCTTCCCGAGCCGGCGCCGCCGGGGCCGGTCGAGGTGCTGGTCGAATGGTCGGGCGCGCGCGGCGGCGGCTGGACCGAAGCGGAAGCCGGGACGGCTCGCGGCGGCCTCGCCGTCGTGACCCTTTTTCGCGACGACCTGGAGGAGGTCGAGGCGTTCGTCGGGTACTACAAGGCGATCGGTTTCGAGCGCTTCCATCTCTATTTCAACGGGAGCCTCCAGTCCGTCCGTCACCGGCTCCCGACCCTCGAGGGCGTGACCTACGGCGAGTGGAACTTCCCCTACCTCGAGGGCGACAAGGCCCCTGCCGATGGGCGAAGCAGGATCGCGACGTGCGCGAGACGCCTCGCCGACGTGCTTTTCGGCTTTCGCAAGGCCTTCAAACACCATGCGCAACCGCCGTTTCTGGAGATGGCGCGACTGCGGGTGCTGCCGGACCACGACTGGGTGTTTTTCTGTGATCTCGACGAGTACCTCTGGTCGGAACGGGCGCTGGCCAGCCTGCTGGACGAAGTCGGGACGACTCACGTTTCGATCGAGTCGCATTGGGCGACGCTCCGACGCCCGAGCGGCGGGCTCCGGTTCCGTTCGCCGCAGAGGCTCGCGGAGCTGGTGGGAAAGATCCGGAAGGCGTTCGTCTCCAGTTTCTCCGAGCGCCGTCCGGTGGTCCGTTTCGCGGGTCGGACGACCCTCTGGGTGAACGGTTCGGGAGAGGGGTTGAAGCGGATGAAGACCCTCTACGCGAAATCCCATGGAGGGCCCGTGGGGGTGCATCGCCCGCTGGATGCCGGGGTGCTGCATGTCGTGGAGGGCCTCGAGCTGGCCCACATCGTCGATGTGATGCACCCCGAACGTCGCGGCCTGATCGACGCACGCGACTGCATCGCCCTCTCCAGCGACGGTCGCTCGGGATTCTCCAAGTAGCGGCGGTTCCCCAGAGACGCTCCAAGGAGCGGACGGTTCGGGGACCGTCCCTTGGAGTCGCTCGGGGTTTCCTCCACGATGGGCCCAGCCTCCACCCGATCTGGGGATCGTGGGGAGAGGGGGATGATCCCGCTTGCCGCGGTTTTCGCTCGGAAGCTTCCTTGAACCGACCGCTTCCCGAGGCGCGCAAAAGACTCCGGCTCGTCCCACCGCTTGCGATGGAACCAGACGGCGTCCCGCGTGCTCCAAGGGCGCGCCGGTCTCCGCCGCCGACGGATCTCCGCGCACCAGAATGTGTCTCGATTCCAGCCGACGCCTCGCCCGCGACCCGCAACCGATGCCGGGTGGCCCTCGCTCATGACGCGCCTCGCTCGAGCGATCGCTGCCGTGGGACGGGCCCTTTGCGGGGTGCTCGTCTTGTCCGCCGCCGCCGATTCGGGCGCCGCTCCCAAGCGCATCCTTCTGCTCGGCGATTCGATCACCCAGGGCGGCGCGGGCCTTCCCAGCTACCGCGATCCGCTCATCCGGCTTCTGCGGGGGACGAACATCAACGGCGCCAATCCGTCGGGCACGGTCTATGACTTCGAGCTTGTCGGGAGCATGGATACGGCGCGCGACTCCGACCCGCCCAACTCCAACCACCCGACCAGCCTCGCGCTCCATCCGCGCCACGAAGGACACTACGGCTGGAGGGCCGACCAGATCCTGAACGGCTTTGTCGGCACGCCGCTCAGCGGCTCCGGGTCGGGCTCGTTGAGCACGTGGCTCACCGGCTACTCGGTCGACATCGCCCTGATCCACGTCGGGACGAACGACGCGCTCCAGCAGCACGCGCAACCGACCTTCGCCGCCGACACCCGGGCCGACATCGAGGGGATCATCGACGCGATCCGCGCGGCGCATCCCTCCGCGGCGATCTTCCTCGCGAAGCTCATCCCCATGGGACCCGACGGCGACCCGAACACCTTCACCGACGACGAACGGGCCGCCGCGATCAACACGATCAACGACTTCATCGACAGCGTCGCCGCGGCCAAGGGCGCCACGGTCGTCGACCACAACACCGGGTTCAGTCTCTCTTGGCTGCGCGAAGAGGGTTTCCTCGACGTCCATCCGGAGGGGACCGGCGAGGCCTTCATCGCCACGCGCTGGTTCAACGCGATCAAGAGCTCGCTCGATCCGATCGGCGTGCCGGTGATTACGAGCGCCGCCAGCGCGAGCGGGACCTTCGGCTCGGCGTTCTCCTACCAGATCGCCGCCACGGATAATCCGACCTCCTTCGGCGCCACCGGTCTGCCCCCGGGGCTCTCCGTCAACACCTCCACCGGCCTCGTCTCCGGCACTCCGACCGCTGCGGGGATCTACGGCGCGAACCTCAGCGCGACCAACACGACCGGCACCGGCCAGGCCGGCGTGACGTTCACGATCGCCAAGGCCACCGCCACGGTGACCCTCTCGAGCCTCGCCCAGACCTACACCGGCGCCCCCCGCACCGTCGGCGTCTCGACGACGCCTTCGGGCCTGAACGTCACCGTCACCTACAACGGCGGGTCCACGGCCCCGACCAACGCCGGCAGCTATGCGGTGATCGCCACCGCCGATGGTCCCAACCACCAAGGCGTCGCCTCCGGCACCCTCGTGGTCGCGCAGGCGTCGCAGACGATCACGTTCGCCCCGATCGGCGACCGCACGCTCGCCCAGCCGCCCCTCGCCCTGACGGCGAGCGCGACCTCCGTCCTCCCGGTCGTCTTCGAGGTGGTCGGCGGCCCCGCCTCGCTCTCCGGGGCCACGCTCACCCCGACCGGGGAGGGCGTCGTCGTCGTCCGCGCCTCGCAGCCGGGTGACGCCAACCACCTCGCCGCCCCGACGGTGACCCGCTCCTTCACCGTGACCAAGGCCGCCGCCACCGTGACCCTCTCGTCGCTCTCCCAGACGTTCACTGGTTCGCCGCGTCCCGCGCAGGCGACGACGGCCCCGGTCGGCCTGAACGTCGCGCTCACCTACGACGGCTCCACGACCGCCCCGACCAACGCCGGCGGCTACGCGGTCGTCGCGACGGTGGTCGACACCGTCTACCAGGGCTCTGCGAACGGCACCCTCGTGGTTTCGCCCGCCTCGCAGACCATCACGTTCGCCGCGCTGGCCGACCGCACGATCCTGGAGACCCCCGTCGCCCTCTCGGCCACGGCGAGCTCCGGCCTGCCCGTGGCGTTCACCGTGGTCTCGGGCCCCGCGACCGTCGCCGGAAACTCGCTTTCGCTGACCGGCCTCGGCGCCGTCACGGTGCGCGCGAGCCAGCCGGGCAATGCCAATTTCAGCGCCGCACCCGCCGTCGAGCGCTCGTTCACGGTCACCAAAGCCACCGCCACGGTGACCCTCTCCGGTCTGAGCCAGACCTACGACGGCACCCCGCGGAGCGCCACCGCGACGACGACCCCCGCCGGTCTCACGGTCGGCCTCACCTACGATGGCGGCGGGACCGCACCCGTCGGAGCGGGGTCCTACGCCGTGGTTGCCACCATCGTCGACGCCACCTACCAGGGCTCCGCCAGCGGCACGCTCACCGTCGCACCCGCGGCCCAGACGATCGACTTCCCGGCCCTTCCGAATCGCACCTTTTCGACGACGCCGATCCAGCTCCAGGCCACCTCGAGCTCGGCCCTGCCGGTTTCCTTCTCCGTGATCGCCGGTCCGGCCACTGTCGCGGGCGCCGCGCTGACGCTCACCGGCGTCGGATCGGTGACGATCCGTGCGACACAACCGGGCAATCCCGACTTCCTCGCCGCGCCGGGGGTGGAGCGGTCGTTCACCGTCTCCCAAGCCTCCGCCTCCGTCTCGCTGGCCGGACTTTCCCAGACCTACGCCGGCACGCCGCGACCGGTGACGGCCTCCACGACGCCCTCGGGCCTCGCGGTCGCGATCTCCTACGCCGGCGCAACGACGCCCCCGACCAACGCGGGCGCCTATGCGATCGTGGCCACGATCGTGGATCCCAACTTCGCCGGCTCGATCAGCGGCACGCTCACCGTCCAGAAGGCCTCCCTCACCGCCCGGGCCGACGACTTGCAACGCGTGCAAGGCACTCCCACCCCGACGCTGACCATCACCTACTCGGGCTTCGTCGCGGGCGAGAACGCTTCCGTCCTCGACGTCCCGCCCTCGGCCTCGACGACCGCCACGATCGCCAGCCCTCCCGGCGCCTACCCGATCACGTTGAGTGGTGGGAGTGACGGCGATTACGACATCACCCTCCAGTCGGGGACGCTCACCGTTTCCGCGGCGCCCGCGGCCCCGGTCATCACGGGCCAGCCCTCGGATCGGTCCGTCGTCGAGGGCGCGGTCGCGGAGTTCGCGTTCACCGCCACCGGCGTGCCCACGCCGGCCTACCGCTGGCAGCGTTCGACGAATGGAGGAGCGAGCTTCCAAGACCTCGCCGACGGTTCCGGAATCTCCGGTTCCGCGACCACGACACTCCGCATCGCCGCCGCGAGCCTGGCGATGAGCGGTCAACGTTTCCGCGCCACCGCGACCAACAGCGAGGGATCGGCGACGACGAGCGCCGCCACGCTCACCGTCGACACCCAACCGCTCCGGATGGTCAACCTCGCCACCCGCGCGATCAGCCTCGGCGGCGATCGTGTGATCATCCCCGGATTCGTCGTTTCCGGCGACGGGTCGAAACGGGTCCTGATCCGCGCGGTCGGCCCGAAGCTCGCCGACTTCGGCCTGCAAGGCCTGCTTCCCGATCCGGTGCTTTCCGTCTTCCGTCAGGGCGAAGCCGCTCCGTTCGCCGCCAACGACAACTGGCGGGACCAGGAGCCGGGCCGCCCGGATCCGGCCGTGATCGGGGCGCAGTTGGGGGCGTTCGCGCTCACTCCGGAGCTTTCCGCTCCCACCGACGACCTGTTGAGCGCGGCCCTCGTGCTCGACCTCGCCCCGGGTTCGTACAGCGCGGTCGCCCGCGACCGGCTCGACCGCAGCGGCATCGGCATCGTCGAGATCTACGACGCCGATTCCGGTGCGGGCGCCGCTCCGAGGCTCGTCAACGTCTCGAACCGCGGCTTCGTCGGCACGGGCTCCGAAATCATGATTCCGGGGTTCGTCGTCGATGGAGTCGCCCAGCGGCGCTACCTCATCCGCGCCGTCGGGCCCAAGCTCGCCGATTTCGGCGTCGCCGCCTCGTCGCTCCTCGCGAATCCGAAGTTGACCGTGATTCGCAGGGTCGGCGGAGGCGAGGTCGAGGTCGCATCCAACGAAGACTGGGTCGCTCAGTCCGGCGGGACGGCGGCCGTATCCGAGATCGAGGCGCTTACCCAGCAGGTGGGCGCGTTCGGCCTGGGCCCCTCCACCGGCCGGCCGACCGACGATCGGTCGAGCGCGGTGCTCGTCGTCACGTTGGAGCCCGGCGGCTACACGGTCCTCGTCTCCGGCTCGGCCGGTGGCACGGGCATCGCCATCGCCGAGGTCTACGAGATCCCGTAACCGGGACCGGGAGGTCGCGGCCTGCGGGCCGGGGGTGGGGGATTCCCCTAAACCCATGGGGGGACGCACCCGATCAATCCCTCGTGTGCGCCGCGGTTCAATCCCACTTGAACCGCCTTGGCGCGCTCCCCTTGCTTTTCGCGAGTGTCGCTCTCGGGCGACATCCGCGCGAAGCGCTCCCACTCTCTTGGAAAACAACGCCGGCATCCTCGAACCGACCCGGGCCGCTCCGAACGGGAACGTCCTGGATTCCGTCGCGGCCATCGAGGACGCGTTGATCTCCCTGTTCGGCGGCTTCTGCCAGCGGATCGGTCTTCCCCGCTCGCTCGGTCAGATCTTCGGACTCGCCTTCGTCAACGAGGGGCCCGTGAGCTTCGATGCGGTCGTCGCGCGACTGCGCCTCAGCAAGGGATCCGCCAGTCAGGGGATCCGCTGGCTTCGCGAGATGCGCCTGCTCAAGCCCGTCGCCCTGAAGCGTGCGCGTCGCGGCGGGCCCGAGCGTCGGGGCTACTTCGTCCCCGAGACCGACATGACGAGGCTGCTCGCCGTGATCGTGCGCGAACGCATCGAGCAGCCGATGCGCTCGGGCGCGACGAACCTCCGCGAGCTCCGCCTCGCCCTCGCCGCCCTGCGTAGGGCGGCGGATACGAAAAGCGTGCGTGGCGTCCGCCACCTGAACCGCCGGCTGCGCCACCTGAGCGCCTGGCATCAGAAGACTTTGCAGCTGGGCGAACACGTCCAGCGACTCGCCGGTTAGACTCCGTTTTCCGGGCCTCCCGGCCCGGGCCGCACATGCGGCAAACCAACTCCATCGCGACCCGCAGGTCGCTTCTCCCTCGGGGAAGTGACCCGGCGAAGCCTTGTCGCCTCCGCCGCTCCCGACGGTGGAGCGTCCGGGCCGGTTCTCCGTCGGCATGAACGATCTCGCACCGCGGCCGATCGCCTTCTTCCACCGCACCGACGTCTGGGGCGGAGCCGAGGAGAGCCTTCTCTTCAACGCCACCGACTTCCTCGCGCGAGGACTTCCGGTGGTCGTGCTCTGCTCGGTGCCCGGCCCGGTCGCCGGGCGTTTGCGGCAGCGCGGGCTGGTGGTGGTGGAGACGCTGGGGCCGCGCGCCGCCGGCGTGCACCACACGCGGCTGGGTCGCCGCCTCGCCGCCTCGCTCGAGTGTCGCCTCAACCATCTCGGAACACCGGCCGCCTTGCGCTGCGCCGCGTGGGTCGGCGGTCGCGAGCGGCGCGCCCTCGCGCACGCGCTGGAGCGCATCCGGCCCGCGGTCCTCTACGCCAACATGTCGGCGAGCGGCGACTTTCATTTCCTCCACCTCGCGGCCTCGCTCGGGATCGGAACGATCAGCCATCAGCGCGTCACGCCCCCGGTCTGGACGGGAGCCCGTCTGACGCAGGCCGCCAACCGGTTCTGTGATCACTTCGTCTCCAACTCCGAATGGACGCGAGGGCGGTGGGTCGCCGCCGGACTCCGCCAGGATCGGCACGACGTGATCCACAACGCCATCCCGCGCGTCGCTCGGGCGACGACGAGTTTCCGCGCCCGCCTCGGGCTGCCGGATGCGGCGCGCCTCATCGTCTCGGTGGGGCGGCTGGATCCCACGAAGGATTTCGATCACGGCATCGAGGCCTTCGCCGCGATCGCCGGACGTTTTCCGGACTGGCACCACGTGCTCCTCGGCGAAGGGTCCGAGCGGCCGCGCCTGGAGGCGCTCGTTCGCGGTCACGGTCTCGCCCGTCGCATCCATTTCGCGGGCGAGGTTCCTGATGCCGCGGCGTTCATGCACCAGTTCGACCTCCTGCTTCACCCGACGCGCGAGGAACACTTCGGCCGCGTCGTCGCCGAAGCGATGCTTCACGAGCTGCCCGTGATCGGCCACGCCTCCGGCGGATCGTTGGAGATGATCGAGGAGGGGATCGGTGGTTATCTTTTCCGCGAGCCTGCGGAACTTTCCGGTCTGCTCGCCGGGGTCATCGAAACGGGAGTCGACGCGGACCTGCGCCGGCGCGCCCGCACCCGGATCGAGGCGCTGTGCGGTCCCGCCAACTCGGATCGGCTCGCCGCGGTCGTCGACGAAGTCGCCGGACGGCGGGCGGCGACGGAGGTGGTCGCATGAGTCGGATCCTCCATGAATGCCGGCGCCGTCACCGCGCCTTCGGCCCCACCGCGCCGGTCCGGACTGAACGCGATCACGCACCGGCGCTGAAGGAAACTACGCGACCCCGGGCACGCTCGCGGCGATCCCGGTTGAAGGAGGGTACTCAGGCGGCCCCATGGTCGTGCGAAGCGCGTATCAAACCGGAGAGTACGCCAATGGTCCTTTTGGGGCTGCGGAACGTGCGGCGATCGATGCCGCAGCGTGATTCCCGCCCGATCTCCCGAAACACCTCGCCCGTCTCGATGGCGGATTCGCATCCGCTTGTTTCGCTCCCTCCGGCTCGCCCTGGTCGGGAGCTGCCTTGGATCCGTGGCGTCGGCCGCGGACCACTTCGCGAATCGTGAGACGCTCGCCGGCTCCAGTTTCCTTGTGACCGCCGACTCGACCAATGCATCCGCCGAATCCGGAGAGCCGTCGCACGTCGCGGGCCTCGCGCCCGGGCGTTCGTGGTGGTGGCGTTGGACCGCCCCGGCCTCCGGCCCGATGCGCCTCGAGACCACGGGCAGCGGCATCGACACCGTCCTCGCCGTCTACCGCGGTTCGTCGCTCGCGAGCCTCGTCCGCGTCGCCGGCAACGACGACGCGGGCCTCGCCGCGACCTCGTGCGTCACCTTCGAAGCGATCGCGGGAGAAACCTACCAGATCGCGGTCGACGGGTTCGGCGGCGCGGGCGGCCCGGTGACGCTGCGCGGTCTCCAGAACACGACGGGCGCGATCTACGCCGCCGACTTCTCCGCCGCCACCACCGGCTCGGGGACGCTCGTCGGCGTGCAGGGTTGGCAGAGCCTGTATGCCGAGGGGACGAGCGGAGTCGTGATCGAGGACGCCCGGCGTCGGGCGTTCCTCTCCTCCGAGGTAGGGGCCGGATACGTCGCGGCCCTGTGGTTGCCGATCAACTACCACAAGGCCGCGGAAGGAAGCCGCCCGATCCATATTTCCACGGAGTGGCGGGTCCAGTTTCCCGCCGAGGCCGCGGCGCACACCGCGCTCCTGCTCGTCTACGGTCCAAAGGGCGATTTCCTGGCCGGCCTCGAGTTCGACATGGCCACCCGCTCCGTCCTGCGCCTCGACGGCGTCAGCCGCGTGCCGACCGGCGTCGCGTTCGTTCCCGGCCAGAACCACCGGCTCGAGGTCTGGGTGGACGCCGTGAACAACCAGTGGGCCGCGCGCATCGATGACGCGATCCTCTTCAACCGCGCCCGCTTCACCTCCTCCGGATCGACGGACGTGAGTCTCGGCAGCCTCTCCGCCGCCTGGACCCGCGACTCCGCGGTCGCCTCGACGGCGGCGGGATACTTCTCGTTCGCCGACCTGCTCGTGCGGACCGAACTGGGCATGCCGCTCGGCGGGTCCAACCCCGTCGACATTCCGCCCCCGGCCGGGAGCGGAATCGTCCCGGCGCCGACGCCCGTGATCACCTCGCCCGTCGACGGCGCGATCGTCGCGCCCGGATCCAGCCTCACCTTCGGGACGACCCTCGTGGGAGATGTTTCGCGGATGAGTCGCGTGGAGTTCTACGCGGGTCTCCTCAAGTTGGGCGAAGACTCCGTCGCCCCCTATTCGCTGATCTGGTCGAATCTCGCCACAGGCACGCATGCGCTCACCGCCCGCGCGATCACCGTCGACGGCGCCGTGTCCGTCAGCGCGCCCGTCACGCTGAAGGTGCAGGGGTCCAACCCGCCGCTCGCCTCCGGGCGTCGCCCCTATTTGAATACACGGGCGCGGATCCCCGGACGGGTCGAGGTCGAGCGCTACGACGAGGGCGGGGCCGGCGTGGCCTACTTCGACACGACCCCCGCCAACGAGGGCGGCGCGTTCCGCTCCGACGGCGTGGACATCGAGCAGGACGGCGCGGGCTTCACCCTCGGCTGGTTCCGGGCCGGGGAGTGGCTCCTCTATTCGGTCGAGGTCGCGCGCACCTCGCGCTACCGCATCACGATTCCGGTGGCCTCCCGCAACCCCGGTGGGCGGTTCCACCTCGAGGTCGACGGTCAGGTCGTCTCCGGCGTGCTCGAAGTGCCCGACACCCTTGCCTGGGACCGCTGGGTCAACCTGGTGTTCGAAACCAACCTGACCGCGGGTCTGCACGATCTTCGCCTGGTCGGTCTCCAGAACAGCGCCGCCAACGGCGGCAATGTCGGCAACCTGGACTGGATCGGTTTCGTCGATCTGAACCCAGGCGCGATTCCCGCCCCGGGCGGTGGCGGCTCGGGCGGTGGCGGCTCGGACCTCTCGGGCGGTGGCGCCCGGCAGGCGCTCGCCAACATCTCCGGACGCGGCACCGTGGGGACGTCGAACCCGATGATCGCCGGTTTCGTGCTCTCCGGAGATCAGCCGCGGCGCGTGCTGTTGCGCGCGATCGGTCCGACGCTCGGGGCCTACGGGGTCGACGGCGCCGTCCAGGGCCCCGTCTTCAGGCTGGCGCGCATGGGTGAGGAGATCGCGCTGCTCGAGGTGACTCGAGGTTGGGAAGCCGACGCGGATCCCCTGGCGCTTCGCGCCGCGATGGCCGAGGTCGGTGCGTTCGACCTGGAGCCGGGAAGCCGGGATGCCGCCGCACTCGTCACGCTGCCTGCCGGCGTCTACACGGTCGCGACCACGGACACGTTCAATCAGGGCGGGGTGAGCCTCGTCGAGGTCTACGCCCTGGACGGTCCCGCCGGCGCGGCGCAACTGGTCAACGTCTCGACGCGTGGTTGGGTCGGCTCCGGTGTCGGCGCCTTCATCGTCGGACTGGTCGTCGATGGCGACGAACCCAAGCGCTTCCTTCTTCGCGGCATCGGTCCGACGCTCAGCGACTACGGAGTCCCCGACGTGATCCTCGACCCGATGATCCACCTCTTCACTCCGGGCGCGACGCTCGCGTTCGCGGAGAACAACGACTGGGGTTTCGATCCCGTCGCGAAGGCCGCGGTCACGGCTGCGGCGACCTCGGCGGGGGCGTTCGCCCTGTCCGAGGGCAGCGCCGACGCGGCCCTTGTCATCGATCTGGAACCCGGGATCTACTCCGTCGCGATGTCGGCGGCCACGGGCGAAACCGGCACCGGCCTCCTGGAGGTCTACGAGATCGTCACGCCATGAGTCGTATCCTTTCTTTTGGTACGCTCTCGCACGGCGTCGCCTTCGGCCTCGCGCTCGCCGGGGCGGTTTGTTTCGAGGCGACGGCCGCGCCGTTGGAGTTCCACGTCTCCGCCGTGGGCAGTGATGAGAACCCCGGTGACGAGGCGCAGCCGTTTCGTTCCCTCGAGCGCGCGCGCGACGCGATCCGGGCCGCGACCGGTCGCTCGACCACCGCGGGAGCGCCGGGCGCGGGATGGGATGGCGCGATCATCCATCTTCGCGGCGGGCTTCATGTGCTCTCTCAACCCTTGCGGCTCGACGGTCGTGACTCCGGCACCGAGGCGCGACCACTCCTGATCCGTCCTCTCCGCGACGAGACACCCGTGCTCGGCGGTGGCGTTCCCGTGCCTCCCGGCGCGTGGAAGCCGGTGGCCGATCCGGTCGTGGTGGCGCGTCTGAACCCGGCGGTGCGCAACATCGTGCGGCAGCTCGATCTTCGGGAGATCGGCGTCAAGGAGCCCGGGCGGCTCGGGATCCCGGGAAGTCGTATCGACCTGGTCGTCGGTGGCGTCGTCCAGACGCTGGCCCGCTGGCCCGCCTCGGGCTGGGCGACCGTCGCCTCCCTGCCTCAAGGCGCCGCAGCCGGCGCGATCAACGTCACCGAGGATCGGTTGAAGGATTGGACGCTCGCTCCGAACACCTGGACGCGCGGTTACTGGAGCCGCGACAACCGCGACACGTGGTACCCGCTCGATTCGTTCGCGCCGACTTCGCGGGTGCTGCACCTCGCGCCGCCGTGGAACGCGGAGGGTTTTCGCGCAGGACAATGGTTCGAAGTCCTCAACGTCCTCGAGGAGCTCGACGCGCCCGGTGAATGGTATCTGGACGAGGCGCGGCTTCGCATCTTCTGCGTGCCTCCGACGACCGGTCTCTCCTCGGCCCGGGTGAACACGACGCCCTCGATCCTTGTCGCCGAGGGCGCGGCCTGGTTCGAACTTCGGGGGCTGACGCTCGAGGGCACGCGCTCCCACGGGATCGTGGTGCGCGACGGGGTCGGTCCGCGCTTGGCCGACCTGACCGTCCGCAATGTCGGGGGTTGGGGTATCCGCATCGAGGGCGGTGGTCGCGCGACGCTCTCCGGAGTCACGGTGACCGGCGCCGCCGAGGGCGGCGTCCTCCTCCGCGGCGGCGACCGGGCCTCGCTCGCCGGCGGGAACCACACGATCGAGTCGAGCCGGATCGCCGGCTTCGGCCGGGTCAAGCGGACCGGCAACCCGGGCATTCTTCTCGAAGGGGTGGGGGCCAGGGTCGCCTCGACGATCGTCGAGGACGGACCTCATGCCGGCCTCGAGTTCCGCGGCAACGATCACGTCGTCGAGGATTCGACCTTCCGTCGCCTGTGTTTGGAAACTGGAGACGCCGGCGCGATCCATGCGGTCGCCGACTGGTCGTTCCGCGGAAACATCATCCGCCGCAACGTCATCGAGGACGTCAACCATTCCGGCCTGCCCGGCACGGGCGTGGTGATCGAGAAGCCCGCCGGCATCTACCTCCAGGATCACGTCTCCGGGACGACGATCTCTGCGAACACCTTCCGCCGTTGCGGGGTCGGCGTGCGGATCGACGGCGGTCGCGACAACGTGGTCGACGCGAACTCGTTCACCGCCTGCGCGACGCCGATCTTCCTCGGCGAGGGGCTCGCCTCCGGAGAGTCGGATCAGTCGCTCCGGAACGCGCTGCAAGCGGTTCCCCACGCTTCGCCGACATGGACGGCGCGATATCCGGCGCTCGTCGGGCTGCTCGACAACACGCCGCGCTCGCCCGCGAACAACGCCATCACCAACAACCGCGTGCTCGACGGCGCATGGCTCGTCGACGCGGCGGCGACGGTGCGGTCGTTCGTGCCGCTGACGCACGTCAATTTCACCTCCGCCAACGCCTCGGTCGCGCTCGCCCAGCTCGTCGCGTTTCCGATCGCGTCGCCGGAAGCCCCTTTCGAAGGACTTTCCTTCTACGTGGCGATCAACGGCAGCGACGGCGCCGCGGGGACCGAAGCCGCTCCCTTCGCCACCATCACCCGGGCGCGCGACGCGATCCGCGCCGCCACCGGGCGCACTTCCGGTCCCGCCACCCTCGGTTCCTCGTGGAAGGGCGCGCGGGTGACGTTGAAGGCGGGCACCCACGCGCTTGCCTCGACCTTCGTCCTTGATGCGCGCGATGGCGGCACCGAAGCCTTCCCCGTCACCTATCGGGGCGAGCCGGGCGCCACGGCGGTGGTGACCACGGCCGCGCTCGTCCCCGACTCGGCCTGGAAGCTCATCGCCCAGCAGTCCGACGACTCCTTCGCCTGGTCGCGCCTCCCCGCCGCCTCGCGCGGCAAGGTCTACCGCCTCGACGTCGGCGCCCTCGGCATCGACAAGGGCGGCCTGGGCGCCGATTCGGCAGGCGTGACGAACTGGCTGATGCCGATCGTGAACGGTCGGATCCGGCAGATGGCCCGGTGGCCCAACGGACCGATCCTCGAGGCCTCCGGCTGGCGGATCATCGACGCGGTGAATTCGGATGGCGGCAAGACGGGCGAGAGCAGGATCACGATCAACAGCGCGACCCCCGCCTCGTGGAACTGGTCCAGCGAAGAGCTCCTCGCCTATGGTCACTGGGCCCACGACTGGACCGCTCACTGGCAGTCGATCAGGGACGTTGTCGCTTCCGGGTCGGGCGCTTCACAGATCGTTCTCGGTGGCAGGGATTGGATTTGGGAATTGGGCGGCGACGCCCAGCGGAAGATCTTCTTCGCGAATACGCTCCAGATGCTCGAGCGCGAGGGGTCCTACGTTTGGAATCTCGCCCGAGGGGTGCTCTACTATCTTCCCGTGACCGCGGAGGGGCCTCCGGCCGACACCAGACTCACGCGCCATCACGCGGTGATCCAGAACGGTCTGCGCTGGCCCGACGATCCGGTGAACGCGGCCGACTGGCTCACCCTCCAGGACCTCGTTCTCGAGGGGGCGCGCGAGACTCTGATCCAGGCACAGTACTCCGTCGGAATGGTCCTGCGTGATTGCATCCTCAGGAACTCCGGCGGCACCGGCGCGAGCTTCCGATTCGGCTCGAAGAACAAGGTGGTCGGGGGACGCTTCTTCGATCTAGTGACCTACGGGTTGACCATGCGGGGAATGGGGGACCTTCGGACCTTCTCGGATGGGGAATGCTTGATCGAGGGCGTGACGTTCGACGGCACCGGTTGGTTCGCCCACGGAAGCGCTTCCGCGATCAACATCGGCGCGAACTGGAACACCCCGCCTTCATGCGGGGTCGTCGTGCGCAACAACATCATCCGGAACGTGGCGGGGGTAGGGCTTTTCTTCACCGCCGCGAGGGTCCTCGTCGAGGGCAACACTTTTGAAAGGGTCGTCCAGCTTGATGGCGACGCCGGGGCGGCGTATGCCGGCGGTCGCATGACCCACCGAGGGAATATCGTTCGTGGGAACACGTTCCGGAACATCGTGCGTCACCCGCTCAACCACCCTTCGTGGGGCGCCCTGACCGGAGTCTACATCGATGACAGCTTCTCCGGGGTGACGATCGAGGAGAACACCTTCGAAAACTGTGACCACGGGATCTTCCTCATGAGCGGCAAGGACAACATCGCCCGCAGGAACACCTTCACCGAATGTCACTCCGGCCACAGCCGCGCCCCGATCTACCTGGGATCCCGGGTCGGCTGGGATCAGGGCAAGATCGATGAGGACCTGTCGGTCGTTCCCGTCGATCGGGAGCCGTGGACCAGCCTCTACCCCGACCTCGTGAAGATGCGTCCGGGCGGCTCACTCCATGCGACGCGCATGCGACCGACCGGCAATCAGATCGTTGACAACCTCACCACGACCGGGACGCACCTCGCGCGAGTGAGCGGAAACGTCGCCGGTGACCACGACGCCACGCGGCTCAACTTCGCGATCAACGATCCCAATCCCGCCAATCGCCGGGCGCTGTCCGCGGTCTGGGTGCTGGAGTAGGGCTTGGGGCCGCACCCGGCGACGGCGGCCCCATCGCTTGCGAAGAACCGGCTTGCGCGGGTTCACAATGATCATCGTCGAACCTTTCGGAGGCGTCGGGAATCGCATGCGCGCGATCGACTCGGCGGTTGCCGTCTCCCGCGCCACGGACCGGCCGCTCACCGTTCTTTGGACCCTGGACAGGGAGCTCAACTGTCGATTCGACCGTCTCTTCGATCCCCGTGCCCTCACCATCGTGCTCCGTACCATCGATCTTTTCGATCCCCTCGGTCGCCTCCGCTACGCTCTAGGCGTCCGCATCAGTCGTGCCCGCGCCCGACCGTACCGCGATGCGGACAATCATCGTCTGCGGACCGAGGGTCACGACTTTCGCCGGAGGGGAGACCGCACGCTCTACTATCATACCTGCCGCCCCTTCATGACGCGTCCGGTTCCTTTTGAAGGGTTCGAGCCCGCACCGACCCTTCGCCCGGCCATCGAGGCGCACCGGCGACCCGGGCAGGTCGGCGTGCACATCCGTCGGAGCGACAACGCGAACGCCACGAACCATTCGCCCACCGGCCTTTTCATCGAGCAGATGGAGCGGGAGGTCCGAGGGGACGGAGAGATCCGCTTCTTCGTCGCCACGGATTCCCCCGAAGAGGAGCGCGTCCTGAGGGACCGGTTTCCCGGGCGGATCCATTCGCATCGAAAGCGGTCGCTCGATCGGAGTCGTCCCGAGGCGGCGGAAGACGCGGTGGTCGACCTTTTCGCCCTCGCTTCCTGCGATCGGCTGATCGGCAGCTATTGGAGCTCGTTCACCGATGTCGCCGCATCGCTTGGCGGCAAACCGCGTGTCATCGTCGACGCGGAACGAACCTCTTCGATCAACGGATAGGATGAACGGTCATCGAAGGAAGGACGTGCTCCTGTCCGGCTTGCGCAGGCCGGCGCGCCGGACGTATGCGACGGCTCCACGGGAACGCTCCGGGCGCGGTGCGGAGGCGTGGTGGATGAGTCCTGGGCTGCTGGTGGTCTACGCTCTTTTCCAGTTGGCCGTGGGGTTCGTCTCCACGAGCGTCGGCGACCTGCTCGGCCTCGGCGTCGTCTCGCTCGCGGTCTTCGCGGCGCGTCCTGAATCGATCATCGCGATCCTCATCTGCGAGATCACGCCCCGGCATTTCAACCTCTTCGGCGCGACCTCCGATTCGACGCATCTCGGCAGCTTGAACTACATGCTCTCGTTCGCGATCTTCTGTCGCGTCTCGTATGAGGCTTGGTTCAACCCTCAGACGTTCCAGAAGGCGCGGTGGGCGTTGGGCGTCTGGTATGTCGCGATCGTGCCGGCGGTGGTGATGGCCCTCCTGGGACGTTCCGAAGGCAACGCCTCGTGGGCGCTCCCGGTTCAAACGGTCTGGATGTGCGGGGCCCTCTTCTACGGGGTGATCGTTGCCCGACGCTGGAGCCAGGATGGAAGCTTTGCGCGCCGCTGGCTCATACCGGCGTTCACCGTGTTTCTTGTCCTCACCGCGGCGGGTCTCCTGCTGCACAAGGTCCTGTTCATCGCGATCCCGCTGGCCTTCCCGGTCATCTGGTTCACCTGGAGTCGACAATCGACCTGGCAGCGGGTCCTTTCGGTCGTCCTCTTCGTGCTGGCTGTCTTCGCCGGGGGAGGGCTCGGCCTTGGCATGCAGGCGCTCGAGGAGCCGGTCGACTCGCAGACCGGCGAAGCTTCGGGCCTCGGCGGGACGACCCTGACGCTGAACGGATTGGTCGTCGCCTCGTTGGCGTTGACCTATCTGGTAACGCGAGGTTGGGCGTGGCTGCGACGGACGGCTTCGTGGGGCGTCGGCCTGCCCGGTTTCGCGTTCGTGGTGGTGTTTTCGCTGGTCGTCGCGGCGATTGGTCCGCGTTACATCCTGAACGCCGGATCGGATGACGAGAACTTCAACCTCGAGGAGAAAGTGCGGGCCAAGCTCTTTGACGATCGGAGCGTCATCTGGAACGCCGCCCTGCAGGACGCCCTGGGTCCACCCTACGTTTTCCGGCCGAGTGGGCGACCCCTCTGGATCGACCATCCGGAATGGGGCGACACCGCTTGGAAGCCCGGTGCGCACAACGCCGTGGTCAACTCCCTGATGCGGCAGCGCTGGCTCTCCGGCGTGGCCCTGTTGGTCCTCCTTGCGTTGGTAATGCATCGCTGCGCGAAGGTCCTGTCCTCGGGGGTTTCGGGGGAGGCCATGGCGCTCGCCGTCTACGTCTCGGTCACGGCGATCGTGGGAGTCGTGGTCAACGACTACCCGCTCGAGCCGGAGGGAGCGTTCTGGTTCTTCGTCTTCGCGGGGATGGTGGTCGCGGCGAGTTGGGGCGGGACCGGGCCTTCCGTCGCGGGAGAGACGGTCAAGGTCTCTTCGTATGGCAGGCCGATCGCGCGGCACGATCGCTACCGGAGCCGTCGCGAATGACCCCGCGCGTCAGCCTTTGCATGCCGCACCTCGACAGCGCCCCGTTCACCCGGGAGCGGATCGAGTCGATCGCGGCGCAGACGTTTCCGGACTGGGAGCTCGTGATCGTCGACAGCGCCTCTTCCGACGGTTCGTTGGAGATCCTGCAAGAGTGGGCGGCGGTCGAACCTCGGGTCCGGATCCTTCCGGCCCCGCGCGAGGGCATCTATCCGGCCCTCAATCGCGCGATCGCGGCGAGCAAGGGCGAGTTCGTCGCCATCGCCATGGGCGACGACACGATGGCTCCCGCGTTCCTCGAACGCATGGTCGCGGCGCTCGACGCCAACCCCGGCTGCTCGCTCGCCCACTGTGCGCTCGAGATCATCGACGCCGCGGGCGCGCCCGTCGATGCGAGGGCCGACTGGGAGACGATCGGAGCGCAGCGTTACCTCGGTGATTGGAGCCGTCGGCAGCATGTGCGCCGCGCGCCGCATGACGGAGTCCTGCATCTTTGCTTTTTCACCGTCTACACGTCGCTCACCCAGTTGCTCTTTCGGCGGTCGTTGTCGGAGCGGGTCGGTCACTTTCGCACGGATCGGGGTTCGTTCGCGGATTTCGAATGGGGTCTGCGGGTGGGGATGATCGGCGACGTGGTGTTCCTTCCCGAGCGGCTCGCCTCGTGGCGGAGGCACGACCGCCAGGCGACCGGAGCCGGGCGTCTGCGCCGTGCCCGTGCCCGGGGCCTGTTCTCCCGGATGGCCGCAGACGGTCTGAGTGAACTCCGTGGGGCCCGGCCGGACTGGCACGGCAGGATCGTGGACGCGGAGCTCCTCGAGTTCTACCGTGCGGACGAACTGGAAGCCTGCCTCGGGTGGTTCGACCTCGCGCGCTTCGGGTTGCGGCGACCGCTCTACGCTGCCTCACGTGCGCTTCGTCGCGCCGGATCGGGAGCGGTCCTTCGTGGACCCTCGATCGAAGCTTTCTTGGAAAGGACCCGCGGTATGGGTCTGGAAACGTTGCGAACCAGCCCGCTCGACCTCGTCGCCTTCGACGGGTCCGGCGTGGCGAAGGAATCCTCACATGGCTGCTGACGAGATCATCATCGAACCGGGCAAGGCGGAACAGCGCTACTGGCGCGACGTCTGGCAGTACCGCGAGTTGTTCATGTTCCTGGCGTGGCGCGACATTCTCGTCCGCTACAAGCAGACGATCGTCGGCGTCGCATGGGCGCTCCTGCGTCCGGTGCTGACGATCGCGGTGTTCAGCATCATCTACGGGCACCTTGCGGGCCTGCCCTCGCCGGGAGGGATCCCGTATCCGCTGCTGGTCTGCTGCGGGATGCTGCCTTGGAACTTCTTCGCGGCGGCGCTCTCCGAGAGCGGAGGCAGCCTCGTGGCCAACGCCGGGATGGTTTCGAAGGTCTACTTTCCGCGGATCGTGGTGCCGGCGAGTTCGGTGATCACGAGCCTCGTGGATTTTGCGATCTCGTTCGCGATCCTCTGCGTGTTGCTCCTCTGGTATGGTTACGTGCCCGGGGCGGGGGTCCTGCTGCTGCCCGTCTTCGTCGCGGCCGCCTTCCTGGCCGCCTTCGGGGTCGGGCTCTGGACCTCGGCGCTGATGGTGCGCTACCGCGACGTGCGTTTCATCCTCCCCTTCGTCGCACAGTTCGGAGGGCTCGTCTCGCCGGTGGGTTTCACCAGCGCGGTCGTTCCGGAGCAGTGGCGCGCCCTCTACTCGCTCAATCCGATGGTCGGTGTGATCGATGGATTCCGGTGGGCGATCCTCGGGGGCGACCACGCGATCCACTGGGCGGGTTTCTGGCTCTCCCTTTCCGTCGTATCGTTCATCACCGTGACCGGTTTCTTCTACTTCCGGAAGACCGAGCGCACGTTCGCCGACGTGATCTGAGCCCCGAGCCCACCGCACCCATGAGCAACAGCGTCATCCAAGTCTCCGGTCTCTCGAAGCGCTACATCATCGGCCACCAGCGCGAGCGTGGCGACGACCTCCGCCACGCGTTGGAGAACGCCGTGCGCGCGCCCCTGCGCTGGTTCGGGGCCGGGCGGAAACGGTCCGGCGCGACACGCGAGGAGTTCTGGGCGTTGCGGGACGTGGACTTCGAGGTCGGGCAGGGCGAGGTCGTCGGCGTGATCGGAAGCAACGGCGCCGGCAAATCGACGCTTCTGAAGATCCTCAGCCGCATCACCGAGCCCACCGAGGGGCGCATCCGCCTGCGCGGTCGCGTCGCCAGCCTCCTCGAAGTCGGCACCGGTTTCCATCCCGAGCTCAGCGGGCGGGAGAACATCTACCTCAACGGGGCGATCCTCGGCATGACCCGGCGCGAGATCCGGACGAAGTTCGACGAGATCGTGGCGTTCTCCGACATCGAGCGGTTTCTCGACACGCCCGTGAAGCGCTACAGCAGCGGCATGTATGTGCGGCTCGCCTTCGCCGTCGCCGCCCACCTGGAGCCGGAGATCCTCATCGTCGACGAGGTCCTCGCGGTGGGCGATGCGGCGTTCCAGAAGAAGTGCCTCGGGAAGATGGACGAGGTGGCGCACCAGGGGCGAACGGTCCTCTTCGTCAGCCACAACATGCCGATGGTGGTCCATCTCTGCCGGCGAGGAGTCATGCTCAAGGGAGGTCGGGTCTTCGCCGACGGCCCGGTACGGACGGTCGTCGATCGCTACCTCGCCGATGTCGCCGGCAATGCGGCGGAGGACCTCGGCGCCCGCAACGACCGCAGCGGCGACCGCGAGGTGATCGCGACGCGGGTCGAGCTGCTCGATGCCGATGGCGCGCCCGCCCCGCAGTTCGTCACCGGGCAGCGCTCCGTGATCCGGGTGCACTACCGCTGCCGGGATTCCTCCGCGTCCTTCGAGTGCCGCGCCGGGATCATCGTCCGCCGATCGGAGCAGCTCTGCATGGTGCTCTCGAGCTGGATGGTCTCGAAGGAGTCGCTCATCTTCAGCGGCGAGGGCGCGGTCGATTTCGTCATCCCTGAGATGCCGCTCGGCGAAGGTTGTTACGCCCTCGGCACGTTCTTCGAGTCCTCGGCCCTCCACGATGCGGTGGAGCATGCGGCCGAGATGAGCGTCGCCGACGGCGACTTCTTCGGCACGGGCCGGATCCGCCCCTCGGCGCACTGGCAGCATGCCGGCGTGCTCGTGCCTCACGAATGTCGGATCGTGCCGGCGGCCGAGTTCGCGTCCCGCTGAGTCCCCGCATCACCGACGAAACTCGCCTCCCGCCGCTCGAGCACCATGCCGGTCAACGAACTTCAGCAGTCCCTCGCGGAGATCTTCCTCGCGCTCGGCGGCTTCGCCGGCAAGGCGTGGTTCGGCGTCGGGATGTCTCTCTGTGGCGCGCTCGCCCTCCTCGCCGTGCTCCCACTGGTCGACGCCCGCGCGGCGGGGCCGTCCGGGTCGCCCGGGTGGTTGCGCCGGCTCCGCTCCGACGCGACGTTTCTCGCGCTCGCCGCCCTCGCGGTGCTCGTCATCCGTGCCCCCGGAGTGACGCTCCTCCAGGTCAACCCCGACGAAAGCTGCCTGATCCTCGGAGCGCGGACTCTGGTGCAAGACGCCCGCTATTGGATCTCCGTCGAGGGCCAGTCGCTCGGGCCTGTGGCGACGTTCTCGGTCGCGCTTCCCGCCCTCTTCGGGGCGCCGATCGACTACACCACGATCAAGCTCGTCGGCCTCGCCACCTGCATCGCGGTGGTCGCGATGCTGTTCTTCGGGATGCGGGATCTGTATTCCGCCAGGTTCGCGAGGATCTTCGTGTTGCCCCTGATCGTCCTCCTCGCGACCACGACGTTCTGGGACTACGTCGCCTACAACGGCGAGCATCCCACGATGCTCCTGCTTGCGCTGGCCTTCGTGTTGCACGCGCCGATGCTGCGCGATCCCGCGACGTCCCGTCCGTGGCGGGCCTTCGCCCTTGGTTTCACGCTCGCCCTGGTCCCGTTCGCGAAGAGCCAGCCCGGGCCGCTCGCCTTCGCCTGGGGCGTCGCCGCCTGCGCCTTCGCGCTTCGGAGGGGGCCGCGCCGCGTGTGGCCGCTCGTCGCCGGGGCGGGCGCCCCGGTGCTCCTGCTCGTGGCCTACCTGGCGGCCTCCGGCGCGGCGTACGATTTCTGGCAGTCCTACATCCTCAACAATCTTCTTTACGCTGCCGTGGGCTGGAACGCCACGCAGCAGGACACCAGCCTTTGGGCGAACTTCCTCCAGTCGCCCGCCTACTTCTTCGGACCACGCGACTCCCGCGGTATTTTCCTGCTCGTCCTCGCGGCCTCCGCCGTCGCGCTCGTCGGCGCGGTCTCCAGCCGTGAGGCGAGGCGTCGACTGTTCACGGAGGAGGTTGCACTCGGCCTCGTGCTTTGCGCCGCCGCGGTGCTCTGCATCCTCATGCCGAAGAACAACTGGACGCACTACCTGGTGCTGCTCTTCGTCCCGGCGTCGATGCTGACCGCCGCGCTCGTGGTCCGGAGCTTCGAGCTTCTCGGGGGTTCCGGGGAGTCGGGCTCGCGACCGGTTTTCTCGCGGGGCTTTTTGATCGGCGCCGTGATCGCCTTGTTCGGAGGCGTCGTCACCGCGGGATACAACATGCTCGAGGGAAACGTCGCACTCCACACCGTGGAGGAGAATCTCCGCGAGGGCCGCGAGCCCGACGCGGTCGCCGCAGCGATCCTCCGCCATGCGACCCCCGAAGACCCGGTGGCGATCTGGGGCGTCCGCTTCCAGGAGGTCTGCCAGTCCGGCGTCTGGCTCGGCACCCGGGAGGCGCAAAACGAACGCGCCCTTTATCCGTCGCGGCAAAGCGACTACTACCTCCGCCGCTGGGGCGCGGACGTGATCGCGCGGCGGCCCCCCGTGGTCATCGACACGTGCGCGGGGGAGTGGTTCGAGCATTTCCGCCTCGCCAACTTTCCCGAGATCGAGGCCGTCGTCCTGGCGGACTATCGCCTTGTCGAAGAAGTGGACGGGTTTCGGATCTACCGTCGCGAAGTTTCCGTCGTCCAAGGGTCCGACGGCTGACGCCGCATCGCCTCTGTTTCCATGACTCCCGAAGCCTCCCTCACCGCCGCGCCCGCCCGCACGTCGCTCTTCGCGCGCCTCGCCTCGCGCGATGCGCATCCGTTCGTCCAACTGGTCAAGTACGGCCTCTGCGGCATCGCCGCGACGATCGCCCATCAGAGCATCTTCTTCGCCCTCAGCTACACGATCATCCCCGCCGGCGATGGCATGATGGTGGATGGGCTGCCCATCACGAACGAGACCCGCTACTGGAACGGCGTCGTCAACAACGCCATCGCGTTCTTCCCGGTCGTCGTGTTCGTCTACGCCCTCAACGTCCGCTGGGTCTTCTCGCCGGGCAGGCATTCGCGCACGAAGGAGTTCCTCCTCTTCACCGGCGTGGCGGCCATCGGCAACGCCGCCGGGATCGTCGGCGGTCCGATGTTGATCAAGTGGTTCGGCATCCCGACCTGGATGGCCCAGGGAACGTTCGTCGTGACGTCGTTCCTCGTGAACTTCCTGTGCCGCAAGTTTCTCATCTTCCAGCGGTAGGCGGCCGCGGCTCGCGCGGAGCCGGCCCCTCCCATCGCGGAACCAAACGAGGACAACCATCATGAGCATGCGCCATGCGACAATCGTCGTTCCCGTGCACAATGAGCAGGACAACGTGGAGGCCGTCGTGCGCGAGGTCGCCGCAGCCGTCGCACGCGTCGACAACTGGCGCGTCGGGCTCCTTTTCGTCGACGACGGGAGCCGCGACGAGACCGTCGCCCGGATCGAGGCGCTCCGCCCCGGGGCGCCGATCGCCGTGGGCTGCCTCCAGTTCTCGCGCAACTTCGGACACCAGGCCGCCCTGCAGGCCGGTCTGCTCCACGCCCGGGGCGACGCGGTCCTGTCGATGGACGGCGACCTGCAGCATCCTCCCGAGTACATCCCGCAGATGCTCGCGGCCTGCGACGCCGGGGCCGACGTCGTCCAGATGATCCGCGACCGCCCGGCGACCGGCATCAAGGGCGCCCTCTCGAAGGCGTTCTACCAGGCCTTCGCCCGCTGGGCGCACGCCGACATCGTGCCGGACGCCTCGGACTTCCGACTCCTTTCGCGCCGGGTCGTCGACGTGCTCTCGGAGATCCCCGAGCGGGAGAAGTTCCTCCGCGGCCTGCTCCCGACGCTCGGCTTCAAACGCGTCGACATCCGCTACCGCGAGGCCCTGCGCACCGCCGGAAGACCCTCCTACACGTTCGCCCGCTCGCTGCGTCTGGCGAGCAAGGCGCTCTTCGATTTCAGCACGCTCCCCCTGAAGTTCATCTACAACTTCGGGGTCGGCCTCGCGGTGATCAGCTTCCTCGGCGGCGTCGGACACATCGCGAAGAAGCTGCTGATGTCGGAGAGCGTCGTACCCGGCTTCACCGACATCATCGTCTCGCTGCTCTTTCTCTCCGGCTGCATCCTGATCTCGCTCGGGGTTATCGGTCGCTACCTGCTGCTCATCCTCGATCAGGTGCGGGGTCGCCCGGCGTTCGTCGTCCGGTCGATATCCCACCCGGAGATCCGCCCGGTCGCCGACGCGGCGGTCCGCCCATGACGCGGGTCCTCGTCACGGCCGACGACTTCGGCCTCCATGAGGACCTGAACCGCGCCATCGCCGAAGGCGTGCGGGCGGGGACGATCCACGCCGTCTCGGTCTCCACCGTCGGCGACGCCTTCGACGTCGACCTTCTGCGCGAACTGAAGACCGCGGGCGCCTCGATCGGCGCCCATCTGACCTGGGTCGACGAGCCGTGGATCACCGGCGGCGGCGGTTTCGATCGCCTCGGCCTCCTGCGGCGTCTCCTCCTCGCTCCGCGCGCCTTCGGGGGGGCGCTCGAGCGGGAGGCCAGGGCGCAGATCGCCCGGCTGATCGATCGGGGTCTCGCGCCGACACATCTCGACAGCCACCAGCACGTGCACGTGCTCCCGGTCCTCTGGCCGGTCGTCCGCCGGCTGGCCGGGGAGTTCTCCGTCCCGCGTATCCGGATTCCTTGGACGCCTTCCCTCGCATCCACCCGAGGATCCCCTGGCGGCCACGTTCTGCGCCTTCTCGCGGCCGTCCGCCGCAGGGCCTGCCGCGGATCGCTGCCCTGCATCGGCATCGCCCGGAGCGGGCACAACACCGCGGAGCGGATCGCCGGCGAGCTGCGGGGCCTCGCGTTTCCCGAGGTGGAGATGGTCGCGCATCCCGGCCGTGCGAGCGACTCGCTGCGGGGGCGGTACGGCCATTGGGGCTACGATTGGGAGGCCGAAAGCGACCTCCTCGATCCGGTGGTCTGGTCGACGACCCTCGCCCGCGCCGGTTGCGCACCGTTTCAGAAATCGCGACTCGTGGCCGCGACCGTCTCCTCGCGATGAGCGACGCCTTCTATCTCTCCTGGCGCAGGTTCTGGCTGCCGTACGCGGGGATCAGCCGGCTGGGCCGACTGGCGGCCCGCCTCGCCGCGTGGCGCACCACGCCCTACCACGGGCGCTCGTTCCTCGCCGACCTCCATCCGCGCGGCTACATCGCCCCCGGCGCGACCCTCGCGCATCCCGACGTGCGATTGGCCCGGAACGTCTACCTGGGCGGGGGCGTGGTGATCTCGCGCGGCGCGGACGGGGGACCGGTCGAACTCGGTGACGCCGCCCATCTCTACGGCGACTCCTTCCTCCACACGAGCGCCGGAGGCTCGATCCGGATCGGGTCGGGGACGCACGTGCAGCCGGGTTGTCATTTGTCCGCGCACCTCTCGGAGCTGGCGATCGGGACGGACGTGGAGATCGCTCCCCGCTGCGCCTTCTACACCTACGACCACGGCACGACCGGAGCCGGGCCGATCCGTGATCTTCCGATGCGCAGTCGGGGCGGGATCGCGGTGGGCGACGGGGCGTGGCTCGGCCACGGTGTCATCGTGCTCGACGGCGTCACCATCGGTCGAGGGGCCGTCGTGGGCGCCGGGTCCGTGGTCACGAAGTCGGTGCCGGAACTCGCGATCGCGATCGGGTCGCCGGCCCGGGTGGTGCGGTCGCGCTCCGACGGAGCAACGAACCGATGACCGGCAGGAACAGCCACCGGGAGCGATCCGATTCGCTCGAGGCGCGTGAGACGCGCGACGTCGAGACCCCACGCTGTCCGGTCTGCCGATCCGGACGAACCCGACTGCTTCGGAGCGTGAACGCGGACGAGGCTGCCCAGCACTATGTGCTCCGGGAGGTGGAACGAGATCGGCATGACCGCCTCCGCGCACACATCAGGATGCTTTGGAACGGCGATACCTGCGACCGACGATGGTGCGACGAATGTGGCTGCGGGTTCGCCGATCCGTTCGTCGCCGGCGATGCCCGGTTCTATGATCTCGCCTACAGCCGCAGCGGCTACCCGGCTGCAAAGTGGGAGTTCCGCAGGACCCGCGAGAGCCTGCTCGCGGGTCGCGCCACGAGCGGCACGACTCCTCGGAAACTGCTCGAGATCGGAGCGGGCGACGGGGGTTTCGTCAGGATGATCGCTCCGGAGATCCTGCCGGCGGAGGACATCGTCTGCACCGAGTTCTCCGAATTCGGTCGCAGGACGCTCCTCGGGCTCGGGGCGGAGCGTCACGCCGTGGATCTCCGCGATCTCGCCCGCGATCCGCGGATGCGGGGCGTGTTCGACGTGGTCTGCATGTTCCAAGTCCTCGAGCACCTCGGTGGACTCGAGGAATTGTTCGAGGCACTTGCCGAGTTGGTTCGTCCGGGGAAGGGGCGCATTTACTTCGCGGTTCCCAATTCGGAGCGGATCCGCTGGAACGAGGCACAGGGCCTCCTCCTCGACATGCCGCCGAACCACCTCACCCAGTGGAGCGCCGAGGGACTCGCCATGCTCGCCGAGCGCATGGGATGGAAGGTCGTGGAGAGCGGAGTTTCGAGTGATCCCAGGAGGGAGCGGTTGCGCGAAGTCCTGACCTATCGTTACTGGCGACGGGCGCAGGACGGCGCTTCGTTCGCGAACCTTGTCGAACGGCGTTGCGTGGGCGTTTTTCGCAGAATTCTCGGGAGCGTCGTCGCCGCGGCGTATTCTCTTGGTGGTCTCCGCGCGGTCCTGTGTGCGATGACGGGGCGGATGCCCGGAGCGACACTGTGGGTGCATCTGTCGCGGGAGGAACCTTGATGGCAGCGGGTCAACAGGAGCAGCGGCGGATCGTCGGGAGCGGGCCGGGTGGGGGTGTTCTCGAGACGCTGTTTCTTTCGTTTCATCTGCGTCGGGCCCGGGGCCCTTGCGGCCCAGGCGTACGAGGCCGTGGTCCGGAGCGCGGTCCGGGGCAGCCTTACGTCGATCTTCCAGGATGACCTGCCGGGGGTCCGCCGCGTGGGCGCGGTCGACCTGTCCGTCCGGAATCACAGCACGGTCGCGAAGATCCTGCGTCTTCTGTTGGCGGGCGATCTCGGGCGCCATCGTCTCGGATTCCGCCCGGTCGGCGACGGAGGGCAGGATGCGACGGCGTTGCTGGTGATGGACGGAGTGGGACACGCCGGAGTCCTTGCGCGCGCCCGTGTCGCGTTCCGCCTGATCGTGGTGATTCATCAAAACTTCGAACCGGACTACTATGCGGACGCCTATCAGGGCCGCTGGGATCGACCGCTCATGGTCCGTGCCGGCCGCAGGGCCGAGCGACTGTGCGCGCGTCATGCCGACCTCAACCTCTTCATCACGCCCGAGGATCACGGGCGCTACCGGACGTTCGTCGGAGAGGAAAAGGGTTCGAGCGCAGTGCTGGGAGCGTTTCAGGAGTGTCCGCCGCTCGGCGAACCGACGCCGCGCACCGGTTCACGGGTGCGGGTTGCGATCACGGGAGGACTCGCCGAGCGCAAGGGCGTGTTTGGTCTGCTCGACTTCCTCGAGGTCTGCCGCGCGCGTCGGGCGGAACTCGCTCCCGGGATCCAGCTTGTCGTCGCGGGGCGAGGCGCGCCTCCGGAGATCAGGTCCCGGGCCGACGGCGAGTTCATCGTGCTTCACGACAGTCCGCCCGCGATCGATCCTATCGTCCGGTCCTGCGACGTGTACCTGAATCCCAACTTCACCGGCAGCGGGATCAAGATCCGCAACTTCGACGGCCTGCGCAACGGATTGCCCGTCCTCTGTCGGACCGAGAACGCCGCGGGTTTCCGCGATCTTCCCGCCCGCGTGTTCACGACGTTCACCTCCTCCGGTGAAGGTGTGGATCTCCTGCTGCGGCTGCGTGCCGATCAGCTGCGGTCGGCCCGGCTTCGCGAAGAGGTCTGGTCCGAGTATGCCGCGCGCTTTTCGATCGAGACCGGGGTGGGGCGGTTTCGTGACCTGCTGGTTGCGCACGGGATGGAGCGTTGGGCTCGGCGATGAGACGGATCCGCACCCTCATCATCCACCCGACGCCGGCCCCCTACCGGACCGACCTGTTCAATCGCCTCGCCGACGAACTCGACCTCGACGTGATTTTCCAGCGTCCCGAGATCAATTATCATCGCGCGCTCGATCAGAAGGCGCTGCGCGCGGCGCTGCGCTGCCGGACGGGCGCCCTGCCGGGCAACCGTGTGATCCTCGACCGGGACGTCCCGCTCGGCCTTGGGCGTTTCCTCCGTGAACGGGATCCGGAGGTGGTCGTCACGATGGAGTTCTCCGGCGTCTCGCTCCTCACGGCCCGGGCGAAGCGGCGGGCCGGCAAGCGTTTCGGCCACGTGATCTGGAGCGATGAGAACCCCGCGAGTTTCCGCGGTCACGGCATCGTGCGTCGTCGGCTCCGCGCGGTCTGCTCGAGGGACGCCGACGCGTTGATCGTGTGTTCGGCGCACGTGGCCGACCTGTTCGCACGCGCCTTCTCGTTCCCACAAGAGCGGATCCATCGGTGTGGCGTGCATCAGGCGCCCGAGTCCGTGCGGGCAAGGCTCGTCGCGGCTTGGGCCGAGCGGCCGGACCTTCCGGTGCGGCTCGGAGTCGCGGACCGCTCCGTGGTGCTTTATGTGGGGCGCCTCGCGCCGGAGAAGAATCTTCCGGTCGCGCTGGAGGCCTTCGCGCGGGTCCATGGTCACGACCCGTCCGTGGTCTTCCTCCTCGTGGGAACAGGCGCCCTGCGGCAGGTCCTCGAGACGCAGGCCGCAGGCTTGGGGGTCGGCCCGCGGGTGCGCTTCGCCGGGCACCTGGAGGGCGCCGAGCTCTTCGGCTGCTACCGGATGGCGTCGCTGCTCGTGCTTCCGAGCACCCACGAACCGTACGGGGCGGTCGTCAACGAGGCGTTGATCTGTGGCGTCCCGGTCGCGTGCTCGGTGCGCGCCGGAGCCGCCCAGTTGATCCGGCCGGGGGTGAACGGGGCGTTGCTTGATCCGGCCGACGACGGGTCGATCGATCGCGCCTTCGAAGCGCTGCGATCCGCTCTCGCGCCCGCCGCTGAACTCTGGAAGCGGGAGCGCGCCGACCTGATGCCGGTGAGGTTCGACGACGACGTCGCGGGATTCGTCGCCGCGGTCCGCGGAGCGGCGGCACGGGCCGGCGCCGGAGGGTCGGGGTCGTGAGGGTTCTCATGGTCCACAACGAATACGGCGGCTTCAGCGGTGAAGAAGCCGTCTTCCACTCGGTGGTGGCGCTGTTGCGCGAACGCGGACACGAGGTGCGGACCTTTGTGCGCAGATCGGCGGATCTGGGCGAAGGTCTCGCCGGAAAGGTCCGGGGATTCGTATCCGGAATCTGGAGTTCCACGGCGCGACGGGAGTTCGCGGACGAGCTGGATGCCTTTCGCCCCGAGGTGGTCCAGGTGCAGAATCTCTTCCCGTTGATCTCCGCCTCGGTGCTTCCCGAGATCCGGCGGCGGGGGGTCCCGCTCGTGATGACGTGCCACAACTACCGGCTCTTCTGTCCGACGGGCCTGATGCTCCGGCACGGACGACCCTGCACCAAGTGCTCCGGTGGAGCCGAGCGGTGGTGTGTCCTCCACGATTGCGAGCAGAGCCTCCCGAAGTCGTTTGGTTACGCATGGCGCAACCACGTGGCGCGCGCTCATCTGATGGCGGGAGTCGATGTGTTTCAGGTGTTGTCGACGTTTCAGCGCGATCGATTCGTCGAGTGGGGGGTTGATCCCGGTCGGATCGCCGTGGTGCCCAACTTCATCGCGTTCGCCCCCGCGACCGATGCCGGCGGACGGGATCCCGGACGGCACGTGGGGTACGTGGGGCGTGTGAGCCCGGAAAAGGGTGTCGACGTTCTCGTCGAGGCTGCGCGGAGTCTGAGTTCGATACCCTTCGTGGTGGTCGGCAGCGCGGATCGGATGCCTCGTCTATCGAAAACCGCCCCGGCCAATGTTTCCTTCGTGGGCGAGTTGCCACGGGACCGCGTCGCCGAGTTTTACGCGCAGGCGCGTCTCACCGTGGCCCCGAGCGTCTGGTTCGAGGGCATGCCGATGGTGGTCGCCGAGGCCATGCTTTCGGAGCGTCCGGTGGTGGCGTCGAGGATCGGAGGGCTGATGGACATGATCGAGGACGGGATCTCCGGTTCACTGGTCGCCCCGGGCGATCCACGGGCCCTCGCGGGTGCGATCCATGACCTCTGGACCGATCCGGAACGAGCGAAACGAATGGGTAGGGCCGCGCGCGCGTCGATCCTCGAGAAGTGCGATCGCGACCTCTATTACGACCGCACGATGGCGAGTTTCGACAAGGCGCGACGGTTGCGGGAGGCGTTGCCATGATTCCGACGTGCAGGATCGGCGGGTTCGACGTCAGTCGCCTCGACCTCCGGGCGACGGTCGACGAGCTGGCTTCGTGGCTGGACGCCGATCCTGGTCCGGCGCGCTACTTCGTCTGCGGCAATCCATACTCCTTCGAGACCGCGCGCCAGGACGCGGAGTTCTCCTCCGCCATCCGTGCCGGATCGCTCGTGTGCGCGGACGGGGTCGGCGTCGTGATCGCCTCACGACTCCTGGGAGGAGCCGTTGCGGAAAGGGTGTGCGGCCCGGACGTGTTTCTGACGCTGTGCAGTCTTCTCGATCGCGATCGTCCTGGGACCCGGATGTTCTTCCTCGGCTCGGACGAGGCCAACCTCGCGGCGATGGCGGAGCGGTTCGAGCGGGACTTCCCCCGTCTCGTCCTGGCCGGGACGATGGCTCCGCCGTTTCGGCAATCGTTCACACCTGAGGACGACGAAGCGATGGTGGGAGCGATCAACAACTCCCGCGCCGAAGTGCTGTGGATCGGTCTCGGAGCGCCAAAGCAGGAGAAGTGGGCGTTTCGGAACCGACACCGGCTGGGGGCCAGGATTCTCGGGCCCGTGGGCGCGCTGTTCGACTTTTACTCGGGCCGCTTCAAGCAGCCGCCTCATTGGATGCGTGCGGTGGGCGGCTATAGCTTGTTTCGCGTCTTGCAGGAACCGGTCAGGGTGGGACGTCGACTCGCCCGGGATGCACGTTTCATGGTTCGTGTCGGAGGCGATTGTCTCCGCGGACAACCTTAGGAAATGCCGACAAACCGCCACGGAAACGCGCCATTGGCGCCGCACGAGACCGCTGCTTCGGTGAACAGGATCCTCATCGCGGATGACTCCCACGGAGGTCGGTGGGACGAGTATGCTTCGAGACGCGGATCGTCCGGCCACGCCTTCTGCTGGGCCTGGCGTTCGGTCTTCAAGGAGGCTTTCGGTCACACCCCGGTGTATCTCATGGCGTTGGGCCCTTCCGACGAGGTGGTGGGGGTGCTGCCGTTGTTCGCCGTCAACAGTCGGCTTTGGGGGCGTCTCCTGGTCTCGGTCCCGTATTTGTCGGGGGGCGGCGTCTCCGCGGATTCGAGTGAGGTGGCGGATGCGCTCGTCCTCCGCGCCGCCGAGCTCGGCGCGGACCGGAGGGCTCGCTACGTCGAGCTCAGGATGCGCGGCGCGCACCCCGCGCCCGACTCGATCGGAGGGCGCGAAGTGACGCTCTTGTCACACAAGATCGCGATGGTCCTGAAGATCGGACCTGATGTGGATGCCGTGTTCGGTGCGTTTTCGTCGAAGCTTCGGAGCCAGGTCCGCCGTCCGATCAAGGCCGGCTTCGTCGCAAGCTCCATCCCGGGAGGAGAAGCGAGCGAGCGCGACGTGGACGCGTTCTATTCGGTCTTTCAGGAGAATATGCACGATCTGGGAACACCGGTTTATCCCCGGTCGTTGTTCTCCTCCACGCTCCGGTCCTTCGGCGAGGCGGCCACGCTCGTGCTCGTCCGCAAGGACGATGTGGTGGCGGCCGGCGGGATCGTCGTAACGCACAGGGGCTACTCGGAGATCCCGTGGGCTTCATCGCTACGACACCTCAACCGGGACGCCCCCAACATGCTCCTCTACTGGGAATGCATCCAGTGGAGTTGTCGGAAGGGATGCACCGAGTTCGACTTTGGTCGGACCACGTCCGGCTCCGGCACGCACCAGTTCAAGGCCCAGTGGGGCTCCGAACCGACGAACTTGACCTGGCAGTATGTCCTCGTCGCGGGCAAGGGACCGAAGCCCGATCCGCACCGGGGAGGGTTCTCCCCGCTGGTCGGATTCTGGCGCCGGCTCCCGCTTCCACTCGCGAATCGACTTGGCCCCTGGATCACCCGCAGCCTCCCCTGAGCGGGAGAGGAACGCGGGGAGCGAAAGGCATTCGCGACCCATTCCCATGTCGGAAAGAAATCCTCCGAAGCCACCCGAAACACCATGAGCCTTCTCTCCCGATTCAGACACAGCATCCGGACTCGCGGCCTTTTCCTTTCGATCCGGCTCACGTTCGACGAAGTCCTCGACTGGCTCTACGACTGGAGGAACGGCGTGAAGACGCATCCGGTGATCGAACCGCGGGACTTCGAGTCGGAATTCGACGAGGCCCGGGCCCATTCGCGGCGTTATCAGCCGACGCGGGCGCACCTGCTCCGCAAACTCCTGCGACGGCTCGATCTGCCCCGATCCTGCGCGTTCGTCGACATCGGTTCGGGCATGGGCCGCGTGCTCCTGATCGTCGCCCCGCTCGGCTTCAAACGCGTCGTCGGCGTCGAGTTCGGGGCCGACCTGTGCGAGATCGCGAAGGAAAACGCGCGGATTTTCGCTGCGAAGCACCCGCGGGCCTCGAAGATCGAGATCTTCAACGACGACGCCGGACTCTACCGCTTCCACCCGGACGAGTCGGTCCTCTACCTCTACAATTCGTTCGATGATTTCATCATGAAGAAGTTCATGGACAACCTCCGGTCCTCGCTGAGCGAGCATCCTCGGGACCTGTGGTTGATCTACGCCCAGCCCGACCTGCCGACCGAGATCGAGAAGAGCGGCCTCTTCGCCGCTCCGGAGAAGATCCGCATCTCCGTGATGGAGTTCTGGGTCTACAAACACGGGACCGCGCCGAAGTGACCGCGACGGGCAGGAAACGGGCGGTGCTCTCCCTCGATGTGGAGGACTGGTACCACCTCGATTACTTTTCGCGGACGGAGACGGATCGCCGATACTCGCTCCTCGACGGGGTGGACCGATTTTGCGGCTACATCGAGGCCCAGCGGCTGCCCGCCACGTTTTTCGTCGTGGGGGAGATCCAGCGGAGCGTCGCGAGCGCGCTCCGCACGGCGGTCGCCGCGGGCCACGAGATCGCCTCGCACGGCTGGGACCACCGGAGGCCGCTTACGATGACGACCGAGGCCTTTCGCTCGGACCTCGTCCGGACGAAGGAAGCGCTCGAGGCCTCGCTCGGGGTCACGGTGCAGGGATACCGGGCGCCGTGCTTCAGCCTCGACCGCGAGAGGCTGGAAGTCGTCCGTGAGACGGGACACCTCTACGACTCCTCTCGCATTCAGTTCAGCGCGCACCCGCTTTACGGAACGATCGACATGGAGGGGTTCCGAGAGGTGATTCCGGATGTCCACGTGCGGGACGGGTTCACTGAGTTCGAAGTCTCCACGCACCGGATGATGGGGCGGTCGCTCCCTGTTTCCGGCGGCGGTTATCTGCGGATCTTTCCCTGGTTCGTGATGGGCCGCATCCTGCGTTCCTACCTCGGGCGCAAGCCGCTCTACGTCCTCTACCTGCATCCGTTCGAGCTGTCCCGACAGCCGGATCCTCCCTTCCCGAGAAGCGCGACCTTCGCCAATCGACGTCGGTTCTCCATCGGGAGACGTCGGGTGGTCCGCAAACTCGACCGGCTCGTGGGGCTGTTGCGGGGGGCCGGGTTCACCTTCACGACCTTCCGCGACCTCCGTCGCGAACTGGTCGCGGGGCCTTCGACTCCCGCCTAGGACGACTCGTATCCGGATAATGGAGGCACGACGCACGGTCCTCGTCACCGGCGCGGGCGGTTTCATCGGTACCGCCCTCGTTCGAAGACTTCGGGAAAAGGAGTGGGACGTCGTCGCCTGGACCCGTCGCGGGGGAGACGGTGCGGAGGCCGTGGACCTGATGGACCCTGACGCGGTCCGGCGCGCGTTTCGTCGCATCCCGTCGCCGGAGGCCGTCGTTCATCTCGCGGCCTTGAACCAGCAGCTCGACCGGTTTCCGGACGCGGAGATCCACCGGGTGAACGTCGGTCTTCTCGCGCATCTCGTCGCGGTGGTCGAGGAGCGGCCGGTCCGTTTCGTCTTCAGCAGCTCGGTGGCCGTCTACGGGCCGTGTCTCTCCGACGCACCGCGCGGCCTCGAGACGCCCCCGGATCCGGTGACGGCCTACGGCCGTGCCAAGCTCGCGGGCGAAGAGCTGCTTCGGCGCTCCCGATTGCCGGAAGTCGACGTGGTCCGGCTCCCGCCGGTCTATTCGGAGAAGGAGCGGAGCGACGTGGCCAAGCGTGTGTTCCTTCCGGGGACGCGCGTCCGGCTGAGGCTCGAGCCCTCGCCCTCGTACACGCTGGCGCACGTCGACGCCGTCGCCGAGTGGTTCGTCTCGCTGCTGGACAAGCCCGCCGAGAGCGCACGGATCCATCTGCCGGGCGTCGGCGAGATCACACAGCACCTGCTCTGCGAGTGGTTCCATGGCCCTGGGTGGTCCGCTCCGGCCGGGGTTCTCCAGCTCGCGGCGAAGTGGCTGGCGCGAGGTCCCGGATCCGCGCGCAGGCTCGCCGACAAGATCGGGAAAGTCGGCTTCTCGAATCTCTTCGATCCGCGGTCGGGTCCGCTGAGGACGGATGCGTCGCTTTCCGCCCCGCGGTCGCGGGCGGATCGGCCCGTGGGTGCGACCTGAATGAACGTTCTTCCCTTCATCCTGGTCGGTTCGGCGGTGGGGATCGCCTCGTGGTTCCTTGTCGCGCAGTGGATCCGCTTCTCGCTGCGGGCCCGGATCATCGATCAACCGACGCATCGCAGCTCGCATACCGTCGCGACGCCACGCGGAGGCGGCACGGGGATCGTCGTCGCGTGTGGAGCGGGGCTCCTGCTGGCTTGGGCGACGGGGGCGGGAGGCGAGGCGACCACGGTCGGGGCGCTGGTCGCCACGGCGGTCCTGATCGCCGCGCTGAGCTTCGTCGATGACGTGCGTTCGTTGCCTTCGCTGCTGCGCCTCGTGCTGCACGTGGGCGCGGCCTCCGGGGCCGTCTTCGTGCTCGGACCGTTCCGCGAGGTGGCGCTGCCGTTCTTGGGCGTCGCCGTCCTGCCGTCCGCGATCGCGACCGCGGTCACGGTCCTTTGGATCGTCGGCCTCACGAACGTCTACAACTTCATGGACGGCATCGATGGCATCGCGGGCACGCAGGGTCTCGTTTCGGGTTTCGCCTGGGCGGTGTTCGGCTGGACCGCCGGTTCGAGCTTCATCGTGTGGCTGGGTGTGATCCTTGCGGCGGCGTGCGCGGGGTTCCTCGTGCACAACTGGTCCCCCGCGAAAGTCTTCATGGGCGACGTGGGAAGCGCGTTCCTCGGGTTCACCTTCGCACTTGCGCCGTTGCTCGCGATCGAAGCGGGCGGTGCGGAGGTCGGGGCGGTTCCGGTGTTCGCGGTGTTGTCGTTCTGGCCGTTCCTTGCGGACGGCGCCTTCACCCTCGTGCGACGGATGAAGAATCGGGAGAACGTCCTCCAGGCGCATCGCAGCCATCTCTACCAGCGACTCACGATCGTCGGTTGGAAACACGCACCGGTCACCCGGCTGTATCTGGCCTGGGCGGCGACCGGAGCGGGACTCGGTTTTTTGTTTCTCTGGTTTCCCGGCGATTTCGCACGCGCCACGGTGCTGGCGGCGGCACTCGTTTCCCTGGTCGCGGTGTGCCTGCTCGTGAAGGACCGGGAGCTCGCCCAGGGGCGACGCACGCGTGGCGGGTGACGGCCGGCGCGGACGGCTCCGGGTTCAGGCTTTGGATGTCGGGCGCCTAGGAAAAACCCTACCTCGGCCCGGTAGTGGCGAGACGGGCTTGAGGGAGGCCGGGCGCGCAACCAAACCGTTGAAGGTCAAGCGGAGTGAACCGCCAGTGCCTATTCTCCCCCCCGATCCGATCCTGCTTCCGTCCTGCCGTTGCCGTGGCCCGAGGCCGCCTCGGGCGGGATCCGCGGGGATTGACGGCGCCTGACATCCCCCGGTCACCCTGATGGTCCTGTTGAACAAGCTCCTTCTCGGCGGATACCTGGTCGTAAGCCGGCTCGTGGGGCCGCGCCCCGCCGTCCGGACGGCGGCGATGGTGTTGATCTATTCCGCGATCCTCGCCGCCGCCTTCTGGGCGGCCTACGCCTTGCGCTGGGATTTCGAGGTGCCCGCGGGCTTGATCGACCAGTGTCTCATGCTGGTGCTGCCCGTGGTCGGGGCGAAGCTCCTCTTGCTTTGGGCGTTCGGTCAGTTCCGCTCCGTGCTCGCCTATTTCAGCCTGCACGACTTCTGGAGCATCCTGCTCACCGTCCTGGTCTCGAGCCTCGCGATGCTGGCGATCTGGTTCGTCTCGGATTCGATGATCTCGCCGCCACGCGGCGTGATCCTGATCGACGGCGTGCTGAGCACGTGCGGCCTCTGCGGCATCCGGCTCGCGATGCGGGTGGTACACAGTCATTTCCGCACGACCGCTCCCGAGGAGAGGCACGAGAGCACGAATGTCGCGATCATCGGGGCCGGTGATACGGGCGCGGCGCTCGCGAGCGATCTGCTCACCAAGCGCGGCTTCGGGAAGAACCCGGTCGTGTTTCTCGATGACGATCCGCGCAAATGGGACCGTCAGTTGCACGGGGTGAAGGTCCGGGGGCCGATCTCCAGGCTTCCGGAGATCGCCGCGGAGCTGGCGATTCCGGAGGTCATCCTCACCCTTCCGGGGGCCGGGCCGAAAAAGATCCAGGAGGTCATCGGGCTGGCGCAACAGGCCGGATTGAAGACGAGCATCGTGCCGTCCTTCACCCAGCTTGCGGGCGGCGACGTGCAGGTGAATCGCTTCCGCCCGATCGAATTGGAGGATCTCCTCGGAAGGCCTCCCGCGATCCTGGACAGCGATTGCATCGACGAGCTCATTCGCGGCGAGGTCGTGCTCGTGACCGGCGCCGGTGGAAGCATCGGCAGCGAACTGTGCCGCCAGATCATCGCGCGAGGGCCGCGGTTGCTGCTGCTCGTCGACCAGTCGGAGGTCCAGCTCTTCCAGATCGAGCAGGAGCTTGCCGGCAAGGGTCACGCCGGCACGATCCGGGCGCTGGTCGCCGACATCCTCGAAGCGGCGCGGATCCACGAAATCCTCGACGAGTTCCGACCCTCCACGATCTTTCATGCCGCGGCGCACAAGCACGTCTTCATGATGGAGCGTCAGCCCGCGGAGGCCGTGAAGAACAACTTCATGGGCACCTACCGCCTGGCGCAGGCCGCCCGCGAATTCAACGTCCGCCGCTTCGTGCTGATCTCGACCGACAAGGCGATCAACCCGACCAGCGTGATGGGCGCGAGCAAGCGCCTCGCCGAGTACGCGATCCTCGGCAACCAGTCCCGCCCGAACAATCGGACGACGTTCATGGCGGTGCGTTTCGGCAACGTCCTCGGTTCCTCGGGCAGCGTGATCCCGATCTTCAAGCAACAGATCGCCGCGGGTGGGCCGGTGACGGTCACCCACCCGGAGGTGACGCGTTATTTCATGACGATCCCCGAGGCGGTCGGCCTCGTCCTCCAGGCCGCGACGATGGGGGAGGGTGGCGAGGTTTTCGTCCTCGATATGGGCACTCCGATGCGGATCGTCGACGTCGCCCGCCAGCTCATCCACCTCAGCGGCTTCCGACCGGACGTCGACATCGAGGTGAAGTTCGTCGGACTCCGCCCGGGCGAGAAGCTCTTCGAGGAGCTTCAGCACACGGGAGAGCTTCTGGCCCCGACGAGCCACGCGAGGGTGCTGCGCCTCCGCGGCGAGCCGATCGACCCGACGGTGGTCGAGCAGTGCCTCGCGCAGATCGCAGGCAGCGTGTATTCGGTCGATGGCGACGAGCTCAAGAGGCTGATCAAGAAATGGGTGCCCGAGTACACCCCGTGTTTCCTCAACGAGGCTCCGGACCCCCTCCCGATCGCCCCGCGCGTGGCGGAGCCGGGGCCCGCGGTCCCGCATCGGACGGATGCCCGGGCGGGCGCGACCGTCGCGCCGCTTTTCTCCCCGAAGGTCGTCGAACCGGTCGCGACCGCGCAGACTTCCTGAGGCGGAGGGCCGCGGGTTCTCCCGCCTTTTCACGAGCGCGGATCGCCGGTCCGTCTCGACGGTCTTCCGGCGGCCACGAACCCTGTTCCGGCATTGATGAACCGAACGACCACCAGCCTGGTGCTGGCCCGCTTTCGTCCTGATCGGCCGAAAGGGGGCGGTGCGCTGCGCAACTGGCAGAACATCCGCGCGCTGGGCGTCCTCGGCGACGTCGACGTGGTCTCCGTCGGTGGCGAAGAGGACGTCGGACCCGTGCCGGGCGTGCGGGACTGGACCCACTTCGCCCTCCCGCGATTGCGCGAGGGGCGCGGCTTGCCGCGTCGTCTCCTCGCAAAACTGTGGCGGTTCCGCAGCGGCGTGCATCCGATGATCGAGGACCATCGCCGACCGGAGGTCGTGCGGTGGTTGCGCTCCCGGCTCTCGGAGCACCGTTACGACGTCGCCGTCATCGAGGAGGTCTGGCTGGCGCGTTTCCTGGACGACCTGCGGCGCGGTTCGCGCTCCGTGATCTTCGACGCCACCAACGTCGAGGGCGCGCTGCGGGCGGACGAGCTCCGGGCGCAGCGTTCCCTAGGAGGCTCGGGCATGAGTCCGCAGATCGAAGCCCTGTTGAGCCGGAGACTGCTCGAGGCCGAGCGGCGTGTCATCCGCGACTCGGACCGGGTGTGGGCGTGCAGCCAGGTCGACTCCGGGGTGATTGCGGATCTCTACGGTCGCAAGGGTGGGGTCGACGTCGTCCCCAACGGAGTCGATGTGGAGTCGTATCAGGTCGCGGGAGCGCCTTCGGTCGAAGAGGACTGGTCCTCGTATCCGGTGACCCTGGTCTACCCCGGGACGTTTTCCTATTTTCCGAACGAAGACGCGGCCCGCCGCTTGATCGAGGAGATCCTGCCGGCGCTTCGGGCGCGAGATCCGGCGGCGCGATTGATCCTTGTCGGGCGCGAACCCACCGCCGCGATGCGGGAGGCGGCGCGGCGGGATCCGGCGATCACGGTCACCGGGGCCGTGGAGAGCGTGGCGCCGCACCTGGCGGAGCGGTGTGTCGTCGCGCTGCCCATCGCGGTCGGCAGCGGAACCCGCTTGAAGGTCGTGGAAGCTTTCGCGGCCTCGCGTCCGGTCGTGAGCACGGCGAAGGGTGCGGAGGGCATCGAAGGAGAAGACGGACGACATCTCCTGGTGCGTGAAACGCCGAGAGACTTCGCCGAGGCGGTGCTCGCGCTTTGGAAGGATGCGCGGCTGCGCTCGAGACTTTGTGGGGCCGCGCTCGATCTGGTGCGCTCCCGCTACTCGTGCGGCTATGCGGCGGGGTTGATCCGGCGGAGCGTCGAGGCGGCAGGGAGAAAGGAGGGAACGTGACCGATCCGGACCACGAGAAGCAGACGGGCACGCACGTCTGGTTGGCTCCCTTCGGCGACGAGAACCCGTATCAGCGCGAGCTGGTCGCCCGACTGCGTCACCAAGGGTTCCGCATCACGACCCGGGACTGGCTCAGCGGTATCGTCGCAAGTCACTTCAAGCGGGCGACCCGACCCCGGTTGTTGCACCACCACTGGTTGCCGCGATTCACCTGCGATTGGCTCGGCGTGCGGATCATCGTTGGCTTTCTGCTTCGGATCGTCGCCACGCGCCTGCTCGGCACGAGGATCGTGTGGACGGTGCACAATCTCTACGAGCACGAGGCGCGTTGGCGGAGGATCGACCGCTGGGTCACGAAGGTGATGGTCGCGTGCAGCGCCCGGTTGATCGTGCACTCGCCTACCGCCTCGCGGCTTGTAGGGGAGGAATTCGCGATCCGGTCGCCGGAGAAGATCGTCGTGATCCCCCACGGGAACTACCTCGAATCCTACCCTCGCAACCTCACACGTGAAGAGGCCCGTCGTCGGCTGGGCGTCCCGCTCGATGCGCACGTCGTGTTGTTTTTCGGGATGATCCGCGCTTACAAGGGCGTGCCCGACCTGATCCGGGCGCACAAGGCGCGCGCCAACCCCGGGACCGTGCTCGTCATCGCCGGCAAACCGGCCGGCGCCGACGTGACCCCGATGATCGAGGGGCTCGTCGAAGGTGACTCCACGATCGTCTTTCGTCCCGGTTTCGTCGCGGACGACGAGGTGCACGTCCACCTCACGGCCGCGGATGTCGTCGTCTGCCCGTTCACGAGCATCCTCACCTCGGGCTCGGTGGTCCTTGCGATGTCGTTCGGGCGGCCCTGCATCGCGCCGGCGATCGGGTGCATTCCCGACTTCTTGGACGAGCGCGGGGGATTTCCCTACCAGCCCGAGGAACCGGGCGCGCTTGCGGGGGCCCTGGCCGACGCTTTCGCCCGCCGCGACGAACTGGAAGCCATGGGGCGCCACAACCTCGCCCGGGCACGCGAGTGGAGCTGGGAACGGGTGGGTCGCGAAACGGCGGCCGTCTACCACGCCGCCCTCGGCTCGTGCGCCGGCGCGGAGCCGTCCGCCCCGAGGGCGGGTGTATTAGGCGCGGATAGGTGATTCCCCGAACCGGGGCCGGCCCGGGAATCCCCCCTTGAGTCCGGTTGGATTCGGTCTCTACCTCTCAAAAAGATGACCGTCGCCGCCGCATCGCCCCTGCTCACCCGCATTCCGCGCCGATCCCGGGCGGTCGAGGCCCGGTGGAGACGAGCGCTGACGCTGGGACCTCGGTCCACTTCTTGCCCGTCCAAGGGAAGGGGATTAACTCCTCCGGAGCCGGGGGTTACGCCTCATGTTCCGACTAAAGTCTCTGAGTAAAACACCCGATTCACCAACGATGAATGCCACGCACCCCCAGGCTTCGGCTCTCATGGATGCGGACCGCGCCCGCGGCGGTTCCATCGCCGCCGGATCACGGCGCTCTCGACCGATTTCTCTCGCGGCTGGCCTCGCGAGCCTGATCGCGGCCCTGCCCGCCTCCGCCGCGATCTGGGAGTCCAACGATTGGGCGCTCACGGGCACGCTGGGCGCGGCGATCGGCTACGAAAGCAACGTCTTTGGCATCGCCGACGCCGAAGGAGACACGGTCTTCCTTGGCGAGCCGTCGTTGTCGTTCTCTCGCAAGGGCTCCGCGACGCTCCTGCGCTTCGATGTCGGGCTGGAGACCCGCAACTACTTCGACCTCTCCGACGAGAACACGGTCGACCCTTCCTTCGCCATCAAGTTCGCCTACCCACAGGCCGAGGAGTCGTTGACCAGCCACGAGGCCAATGTCACCTGGGAGCGCCGCAGTTATCCCGACCTCTCCGTCGGCGATCGGCTGCGCACCACGGCGTTCGGGGCGGACTGGTTTGGCGTCCTGCGTGATACCGGAAAGACCCAGATCGTCGGGAACGCCGGCGTGGCGACGCAGGACTACAGCCGCTTCGGTTCGGACACGATCGGCTACACCGGCGGCCTCGGCCTCGCGTGGTCACCGCGCGATCTCTTCCAGTACAGCGCCTCCTACGATTTCAGCCTCGACGAGTATTCCTCGAGGACTTCGCCGACCGATGACAGCAAGCGAACCGGCCATGGCGCGAACTTCGCCGTCCGCGGAGAGATCATGGTCAACCTCGTCGGCAGCGCCTCGGTCGGCGTGCGCAACAACAAGTTCACCGGGGCCTTCGCTTCGGACGGCTGGGATTGGTTCGCCGCCGGCGACCTCTCCTACACCCAGACGGAGCGCCGTTCGTTCAACCTCCAGGCCTCCCGCACGACCTCCTACGACGCGATCGGCCAGGCCTACAACAACACGAACTTCACGGTGTCCGTCCGGCAGAACATGGCGGGCGGCTTTTCCGGTCGCGTGAGCGCCGGGCTCGGCAGCTACAGCTACGTCGAGGAGTCCGCGAACCGCGGCGACGATTTCGTGCGGTTCGGGGCGGGGCTTGATTACGACCTGACCGGCCGTTTCACCGCGGCGCTCAACTTCGAGTGGTACGGCAAGGACTCCAACGTCGCGTTCTTCGACTTCAACGGCTACGACATCTACGCGAGGTGCTCCTGGCGCTTCTAGAGGGTTCTCATGGCTTTCCGATCCGACACCTCCTCCCGTCTGCGCCTTCCCGCCTCCAGGTTCCATTGGCAGGGCCTCCTCTCCCTCGTGCTGGCGGCGCTCGCTTTGGTGATCGCCGAACCCGCGCCGGCCCAAGAGCAGAGTCCGGAGATCGAAATCGGCGGCGGTGGAGTCGGCCCCGACTATCGGCTCGCGGCGCGCGACCTCGTCCTGATCGAGATGTTCAACCAAAAGGACGTGCGCACCTCGCAACGGCTCACCGCCAACGGCGAGATCCGCCTCCCGCTGATCGGTCGAGTCGACCTCATGGGCCTCACGGTCCGCGAGGCCGAACTTCGGATCGAGGAGCTCTTCAAGGACGGTGGCTACTACGTGGACCCGCAGGTGATGATCGTGGTCGAGCAATACAGCGATCGCTTCGTCTCGGTGTTCGGTCAGGTTCGCAACCCCGCCCGCATCCCCTTCCCGAGCGAGGCGAAGTCGATCGGCATCCTTCAGGCCGTCACCCTCGCCGGCGGCTTCACCCGGATCGCCCGCACCGACCAGGTGCAGGTATCCCGCACGAACCGCGAGGGCGTCGAAGAGCGCTTCGTGGTCGACGTCGGCGAGCTCTTCAACTCCCGACGGCCCGCGGAACGTCGTGAATTCCTCCTCCTTCCGGGTGACGTGGTCTTCGTCCCCGAGCGCACCTTCTGATCCGCCCCCGCACCGTCAACCATCCTCACAGCCTGCCACCCCGCCCCCGGTTGCGAGCGCCATGATCATGAATTCCAAAGAACCCAACCAACCGGCGGCGCCCAACGGTCTCGGACCGGCGGACCCGAACCCCGTCGGCCCGCAGCACGGCGTCAACGGGGCCGGACCGGGGCCCGAAGCGCCGACTTTCGTGCTCCAATCCGGTGCCGACTACGATGACGGCATCTCGGCCGCCGATCTGCGCCGCCGCGTGCAGACGGCGATCGCGATCATCTGGAGGTATTGGTACACCGGCTTGATCGCCGCGGTGGTCATCGGCGGCGCGTTCGGCTGGTTCATGCTCCGCCAACCCGTCGAGTATCAGGCGGTGACGACCCTTCTCGCCCAAAGCCCGCTCGAGAAGATGATCATCGAGGCGAACCCCGGCACCGGTCAGGACCTGCTCCAGGAAAACTCCCTCAAGAACCACATCTCCGTGATGCGGAGCCGGACCTTCCTCTCGCGGTATGCGGCGTCCTTCTCGCCCAAGGAGCGCACCGCGATCGAAGCGCCCTTCGCGGACAAACCCGAACCGCCCACCACCGAGGGCCTGGTCGCGGGCCTCGTCGTCCCCGAGCGGGATCGCGGCCGCGAGTTCTTCACCATCACGTCCTCGCACCCGAGCGAAGACGTCGCCCTCCTTCTCGCCGACCGCTTCGCCTCCGAATACCGCGCGTTGATCCAGGACGAGGTCATGGCGGCGCGTCGCAAGGCCAACCTCTACCTGCGCGAGCGCGCCACCGAGCTGACGAACGAGATCCGCAGCCTCGAGGACCAGCGCCGCGAGTACCGCGAAAAATACAACCTGATCTCCGTCGAGGAGAACCAGGGGATCATCGCCGACCGCATGCGGCGGACGAACGCCGCGCTCGCGGAGGTGAAGCTCGAGCGGTTGCGCCTCGAGAGCGCGATCGCCCGCGCCGAGCAGGACTTCAAGCAGAGCCCGACGCCCTTCGAGAATCCCGTCCTCTCCGTCTTCGGCAACATCAGGGACCTCCGCCTCGAGGTCGACAAGCTGCGCAACCAGCGCGCGATGCTCGCCTCGCAGTTCGGCCCCAACCACCCGACGATGAAGGAGGCCGAGCGCAACCTGCAGGGCGTTGAGGAGCTGCTCGAAAGCGCCTTCCGCCTCGCCTACGAGGATCTCAAGGCGAAGCTCGACCTCACGCTCACCTCGGAAAACCAGTACACCACCGAGATCAACACGCTCTTCTCCCGGTCCCTCGAGCTCGACAAGATGTCCGGTGGTTTCAAGCGGCTGAGCGACGAGCTCGCCGCCAAGCAGTCCGCGCAGGCCGACCTCCTCCAGCGCATCTCCCGCACCGACGTGAACGCGCAGCTTCCCGTCGACACCCTTCGCGTCGTCGATCCCGCCTACATCGCCGGCGACTCGACCAAGCGCATCTTCCTCGCGATCGCAGGCTGCATCTTCCTCGCGGTCGGCGCCTTCGTCGCCGTGCCGATCGCGGTCTACGCCTTCACGGACCGCGTGACCGGCAGCATGGATGTCGAGGGCGAGTTCAAGCTCGGGCTCCTCGGCGTCATCCCGCGGCTCGGCTCCACGCCCGCCGGTGACCGTCCGCACGTGGTCCGCGACAACGTCGACCTCGAGCACGTCGAGTCGTTCATGTCGATCGCCGCCCAGTTGGACATCTCTTCCGACGTCGCGTATCCGAAGCGCGTCCTCGTGACCAGTTCGGTGCCGGGCGAGGGCAAGTCCATGCTCGCGTCGAATCTCGCGTGCACCTTCACCCGCTACGGTCGCAAGGCGATCCTCGTCGACTTCGACTTCCGGCGCCCGACCCAGCAGGACCTCCACGACATCCCCGACGAGCGGGGCTTTCTCTCGTGGGCCGCGGCCGACTGTCCGATGAGCGACGACGTATTCGTCCCCGGCGGGGCGCTCGGCATCACCGTCCTGCCCGACGGCACCTCGCTCGTCCCCGCCGGCGGGGTCCACGTGCAACCCGGGCGTTTCCTCGTCGCCAAGGCCACGATCGCGCTCCTCGAGAAACTCTCCTCGATCTACGACGTGGTCGTGATCGACTCCCCGCCGGCCGGTCTTTTCCAGGATGCGCTCATCCTCGCCCGCTACAGCCACGAGACGATCGTGGTCGTGCGCGAAGGCCGGCCGCACCTCACCCAGGTCAAGAAGGTCCTGGGCGACCTCGGGCGCATGCCGTCGCGCCTCGCGGGCATCGTCCTCAACGGTTTCTCGCCGCGCACGACGCACCCCTCGCTCAGCTACCGCTACGCCTCCTACGGCCGCTATGGCTACGGCTACGACGGCCGTTACCGCCAGAACGAGGGGAGCAAGCCGCTCAAGGCGGGCGCGCAGCAGACCGCCCAGCCGGCCGAGACGGCGACGAATCGCAGCTGATCCGACGCATTCACGAGCTTTCCACGAGCAGCATCCGCGAGGATGCTGCTCGTCTTGTTTTCGCCCTTCGCGATCCTGCCGTTCGCTTCCCCGCATGATTCCGTTCCTCAGCCTCAAGGACGTGACCGGCCCGTGCCGCGACGAGCTTGTCGCCGCGGCGGCGCGGGTGATCGACAACGGCTGGTTCGTCCACGGGAGTGAACACGCCGCCTTCGAACGGGAGTTCGCCGCCTGGCAGGGCGCCGGTCGCATCGTCGGCGTCGCCAACGGGCTCGACGCCCTCACCCTCGTGCTCCGCGCGTGGAAGGAGCTCGGTCGCCTGCGCGAGGGCGATGCCGTCCTCGTCCCGGCCAACACCTACATCGCCAGCATCCTCGCCGTGACGGAGAACCGGCTGGAACCCGTCCTCGTCGAACCCGACGAGGCGTCCTTCAATCTCGACCCGGGCCGGCTCGGCGCGGCGCTCACTCCCCGCACCCGCGCGATCCTACCGGTCCATCTTTATGGCCGGGCCGCGGACATGGCGGCGATCACGGCGTTTGCGCGGGATCACGGGCTGCTCGTGCTGGAGGATTGTGCGCAGGCGCACGGGGCCGTGTGGGCCGGACGCAAGGTCGGCTGCTGGGGCGATGCGGCGGGCTTCAGCTTCTACCCAGGAAAGAATCTCGGAGCGCTCGGAGACGCGGGCGCCGTCGGCTCC
>DAIPIQ010000123.1:0-11947 GCA_036770745.1 Opitutaceae bacterium
TCCTTCACCTTTTCGACGCGTTCCTCGGTGATCTGGCTGATGTGCACGAGGCCGTCGATGTTGTCCTTGAGTTCCACGAAGGCGCCGAACGACGTGAGCTTCGTGACCGTCCCCTGGACGACGTCGCCGATCCGGAAGTGCCGGTTGATGTCGTTCCACGGGTCGTCGACGAGCTGCTTCATGCCGAGGGAGATGCGCTGCTGCTGCGCATCCACATCGAGGACGATCGCATCGATCTCGTCGCCCTTCTTGAGCACCTCCGAGGGATGGTTGACCTTGCGCGTCCACGACATGTCGGAGACGTGCACCATGCCGTCGATCCCCTCTTCGAGCTCCACGAAGGCGCCGTAGGTCGTGATGTTGCGCACCTTGCCGCGCACGTGGGCGCCGACCGGGTAGTTGTGGCGGACCATGTCCCAGGGGTTGGGATCGAGCTGGCGCATGCCGAGGGAAATCTTCTGCTCCTCCTTGTTGATCCCGAGCACCACCGCGTCGACCTCGTCGCCGACCTTGAGGATGTCGCTGGGCTTCGCGATGCGCTTCGTCCAGGACATCTCGGAGACGTGGACGAGCCCCTCGACGCCGGCGTCGATCTCGACGAAGGCCCCGTAGGGCACGAGGTTGACCACCTTGCCGCGGACCTTCGCATTGACCGGGAACTTGCGGTCGATCTCGTCCCAAGGGTTCTTCTTGGTCTGCTTGAGGCCGAGGGAGACGCGCTCCTTCTCGCGGTTGACCTCGATGACCATGACGTCGACCTCCTCGCCCTGCTTGAGGATCTCGCTCGGGTGCGAGACGCGGCCCCAGCTCATGTCGGTGATGTGGAGGAGGCCGTCCATCCCGTCGAGGTCGATGAACGCGCCGAAGTCCGTGATGTTCTTGACCGTGCCGCGGACGAGCTGACCGGGAGCGATCCGATCGAGCAGGGCGCGACGCTTGTTGGCGCGCTGCTCTTCGATGAGCTCGCGCCGCGAGAGCACGATGTTCTTCCGGTCGAAATTGATCTTGAGGACCTTGAAGTCGTAGGTCTGCCCCACGTACTGATCGAGGTTCTTGGGAGGCTGGACGTCGACATGCGAGGCGGGGAGGAACGAGTCCACCCCGATGCTGACGATGAGACCGCCCTTGACCTTCGCGCGCACCCGGCCCGCGACGACGGAGCCTTCGGTGCACTTCTGGAGGATGTTCTCCCAGTTCTTCTTCTGCTGCGCCTTGTCGTAGGAAAGCAGCGGGTTGCCCTGCCGGTCCTCGAGCTTCTCGAGGAAGATGTCGATCGTGGAGCCGACCTGGAGCTCGCCGAGATCGACGAACTCCGCGGCCGGGATCACGCCTTCCGACTTGCCCCCGATGTCGACGACGACCTCGTTCTGGCGGATCTCGGTGATCACCGCGGGGATGATCGAGCCCTCCCTCAGGTTTTCGAATGCGCTCTGGGCGAGCAGCTCTTGCATTAACGAACTCATGATGCGATGGCCGCGAACCGGGGACCGCTTCCCTCACCCGGACCCCGACCGCTGACGACGACGAGGGCGCAAACCCCAGTCGCGGTGTTGTGGTTCAACCAAAGTGGACTGGCCTGAAGCGGAGCGGCTGCCAGCCCCCGAAAGCGCCGCAATCCGCGACGATCCCGCCCCGCCCGCGCGCGGGCAAGACGAAAAACTCCCCCGGACGGGAAGGGGGTGTGATCGAAAGTGGCGGCAGCGAATCGGAGCAGACGGTCGTGTTTCGAGATGTACGAGCGTTCCGCATCATGCTGGACACCGGGGATGGACCAACCACCTGGGCAGCGGGAGCGGACGGAGAAACTGACGCGGCGGATCGCCGAGGGCATGACGTCGTTGAAGTCGATGCCCGTGGGAAAGTATTCGCGGATCAGACCTTTGGTGTTTGCGACCGAACCGCGCTGCCGGGGGCCGTGGGGGTCGCAGAAATAGACTGGCATGCCGGTGCGCAGGGTGAAGGCGAAGTGTTCGGCCGCCTCCCGGCCGTAGTCGTAGGTGAGGGAGGGCGAGCGTACGAGGATCTGACCCGATGGGGTCGCGGCGTGTCTTGCTGGTTCTCGGCGTTTCTGCCGGCGACCGAGTGGGCCCGATCCGGTCCGCGCATGGGCGGGCTCGTGCCTTTCGGCGAAAGGTACGCTATCCCGGTTGGCGTTGGTTTGTCGGGCGGGCGCGGTGCGGGTTCGTTCGGCTTTCGGAGCGGGACCAACGGGTGACCACGGTGGCGACGGTGCGGCTGGCGGCCCGGAGAGGTGGACGCCGGCCTGGACGGCGTTGCGGCGGCGCCTCTCATCCGGCGGCCGGAGATGAACGGCGTATCGGCCCACGGCCGTGCGGCGGTCTCGCTTCCAATCAGACACGCCGAAACCGCGGCAGCGCGCCGGCGGCGGCGAGGACGGCGAGGGCCCGGCGCTCGGCGGCGCGCATGAAACGGCGCTGCGCGGGCGTGGTGTCGTCGAAGCCGCAGAGGTGCAGGTAGCCATGGACGAGGTAGAGGACGAGCTCGGCCGCCGGATCACCGCCGGTCGTGCGCGCATGATCGAGCGCGACGTCGGCGCATACGCAGATCTCGCCTGCCACGCCGAGGTGCGGGTCGCCGTCGAAGGTGATCACGTCGGTCGGGGCTGGGTCGGCGAGGAAGCGGGCGTGCAGGTCGGTCATGGCCGCGGCGTCGAGGATCGCGATCGAGAGCTCGCCCTCGGGGGCGTCGAAGAGGCCGGAGGCGTCGAGCACGGCGAACATCCGGCGGAGCTGCGCCGCGCTGGCGGTGAGGCCGCGGCGGGGGTTACGAAGCAGCAGGGGTCGGGCGGGGGGCTTCGGCTTCGTCGGGCTCGACCGGGGTGGCCGGGCGGGCCGGTCCGCGCGGCGCGGCGCGGTCGGCCCTGGGGTAGACGACGCGCGAGTGGAGCGAGTTGAGGAGGGTGAAGGTGAAGCTGCGCTTGATGAGCGCGATCTCGCGGATCGTGAGGGGGGCATCGTCGAGTTGTCCGTCGTCGAGTTTCTCGGAGACGATCGCCTCGATCAGCTCCTCGACCGACTGCGGTGTCACTTTCTGGAGGGAACGGCTGGCCGCCTCGATCGAATCGGCGATGAGGATGATCGCGCTTTCGCGGAACTGCGGGCGCGGACCGTCGTAGCGATAGGTGGATTCGTCGACCGGGTGCGGGTGCGGGTCCGGGGCGGCGCCGGAGGCGACGACCTTCTCGCGGGCGCGCTCGAAGAAGTAGCGGATCAGGGTGGTGCCGTGGTGCTGGCGGATCACGTCGAGGACGGGGCGCGGGAGCTTGTGCTTGATCGCGAGGTCGACGCCTTCCTTCACGTGGCTCTTGATGATGAGGGCGCTGAACGACGGGGTGCGTTCGGAGTGCGGGTTGACGCCCCCACGCTGGTTTTCGGCGAAGTAGGCGGGCTTCACGAGCTTGCCGATGTCGTGAAACATGCAGCAGACGCGGCAGAGGAGCGCGTTGGCCCCGATCGCGCCGGCGGCGTTCTCCGAGAGGTTGGCCACCATCAGGCTGTGGTGGTAGGTGCCGGGCGCGTCCATCTGCATGCGCCGGAGAAGGGGGTGGTTGTAGTCGGTGAGCTCAAGCAGGGTGATGTCGGTGGTGCGTTTGAAGAGGCTCTCGAGCAGGGGAAGCAGTCCGACGACGACGATCCCGGTCACGAACCCGGTCGCCTGGCCGCCGATCGCGCCTTTCACGAGCAGATCGAAGGGCATCTTGTCGGCCCAACCGAGGAGCACGACGAACGCCGCGACCGTGAGGCCGGAGAGCCAGCCGGCGCGGACGAGCTGCGAGCGGCGCCGCACGGCGCGGCAGGCGAAGGCGGCGACGCTCGCGGTGAGGAGCGAGAGGACGAGGATGTCGAGGCGGTTGCCGAAGATGATCGCGGAGAAGACGCTCACGAGCAGTCCGCAGAAGAGCGCCGGGCCGGCGCCGATGAGCACGCCGATGATCATCGGGGCGAACGCGGTGGGCGCGACGTAGGGCAGCAGGGCCGCGATCTGGGGCGAGTTCGTGAAGACCGTCGTGCTGCCGACCTCCAACGTGCCGCGGATGAGGGCGAGGCTGACCACGAGGACGAGGGCGAGCAGGGCGAGGCGACCGTTGCTCTCGAGCGACTTCGAATCCTCCAGGCGCAGGTAGAAACCGGCCACGATGATCACGCCGAACACGAGGAGGATGCGGCCGATGAGCTGCTGGTCGACGCCGGTGGGCAGGCGGCTGGATTCGCGGAGGAAGGTCTGGTAGGCGACCAGCATCTCGTGCTGCTCCGGTGTCACGCGGGTGTGCGGCTCGATGATGCTGCGGCCCGCCTCGACCTGGACGACCACCGGCTCGAGGCTCGCGAGCATGCGCTGCCGGAGGGCCTCGCTCTGCTCGGGGTCGAAGACGAGGTCCTCCCGGATGCCGGTGCGCAGCACGCGGGTGAGCGCGGTGATCACAGCCTGGGGCACGTTCTCGGCGGCGAGGTTGGCGCGCAGGGAGGTCTGCGCCTCGGCGATGGTCGTCACCCGCATCTGACCGACCTGCCCGGTGTCGCGCCGGATGTGCATCATCATCATCTCCTGGTCGCCGCCGGGAAGCATCGCCGTTTCGGGGTCATAGATCCCGGTGCGGTGGATTTCGCGGAGGATGAACAGGCCGTTCTCGACGAGGCGCTCGCGGGCGGTGGCGTCGCCGTAGTTCATGACCGTGACGAGGTCGCGGACGCTCACGGGGGCGACGCCCCGGGCGTTGGCGGCGTCGGAGATCGAGGTGAGGGCGCGGAGGCGGTCGCCCTCCGACATCGAGGGCCAGTCGGCGTCGAGGGTCCCGAGCTCGCCCATGAGCCGGCGGACCTCGGTCTCGAACTCGGTCACGGCCCCGAGGTCGATCCGGAAGACGGGGGGCACCTGCTTGAGCATCCGCTCCCGCTTCCGCGCGGTGAGGAGCTGGCTTTCGTAGGAAAAATCCGTGTCCGCGATGAGCCGGATGGTCGCGTCCTGATGGGGCAGGATCTGGTAGGCCATCGGGCTGACGCCGACGAAGCTGATGATGAAGATCGCCGCGGCGGTGAGGACGAAGACCCCGAGCGAGACCATTTTGCTCTTCTCCAGGGCCTGGAGGAAGGTCGAGCCCGTGTCGGTCTTGCGCCTGCGGCGGCGCGCAAACGTGGCCTTCGCCCGGGAACGGAAGAGTTCGAGGAGAGCCATGGTGGCGCCGGCGATCAGGTCGAGGACGGTCCGGGGGCGCGGGGCGCCTCCGGAACCGGTCGGTAGCTTGCGTAGGCCTCGATGATGCGCAAGACCAACGGGTGGCGGACGACGTCCCCCGGGCCGAAGTTGAAAAGCGCCAGCCCCGGCACGTCGGCGAGGATGCGCATGGCCTGGACGAGTCCGGAAAGTTTCGAGCGCGGCAGGTCGATCTGGGTGATGTCGCCGGTGACGACCATCCGGCTCCCGTCGCCGAGGCGGGTGAGGAACATCATCATCTGCTCGGTCGTGGTGTTCTGGGCCTCGTCGAGGATGACGAAGGCGTTGTTCAGCGTCCGGCCCCGCATGTAGGCGAGGGGGGCGATCTCGATCACGCCCTTTTCCATGAGCCGGGCGGTGTCCTCGCGCTCGAGCATGTCGTACATGGCGTCGTAGAGCGGGCGGAGGTAGGGATCGAGTTTCTCGCGGAGGTCGCCGGGGAGGAAGCCGAGCGTCTCGCCAGCCTCGACGGCGGGCCGGGTGAGGACGATGCGCTGCACCTGATTCTTGAGCAGCGCGGAAACGGCGGCGGCCATCGCGAGGTAGGTCTTGCCGGTGCCGGCCGGGCCGGTGCCGATCACGACGTCGTGGTCGAGGATGGCCTGGAGGTAGCGTTTCTGCCCGAGGGTTTTCGGGACGATCGTGCGGCGATTGGTCTGGATCACCGTGGCGGCGCTGAAGAGCGAGCGCAGTTTCGCGGCCTCGCCGCGGGCCACGCCGTCGAGCATGTGGGCGAAGTCGGCGTTCTTGATCTGGAGCCCCTGGGCGCGGCCGTCGTTGAGGAGGTTGAAGAGGGTCTCCGCGCGATCGACGGCCTCGTCGGGGCCGTCGAAGGAGAGCCAGTCGTCGCGCGCCACGACCTTGAGCCCGAGGGTGCGTTCGAGGCGGGCGAGGTTTTCCAGATTTCCGCAGTAGAGCTGGGTGATCAGCCGCGCGTTCTGGAAGGTGAGGACCTTCGTGGCCATGCGTCGGGGCCGCTCAGCGACCGCCCGCCGGGGCGCGCTCCGGGCAGAACTCGCGCAACCGCAGCCACATCGCCTCGAGCGCCTGCGGGAGCACCCGCGTCTCGCCGAGCACCGGCATGAAGTTCGTGTCGCCGCTCCACCGGGGCACGATGTGGAGGTGGAGGTGGCGGGGGATGCCCGCCCCGGCGGCGGTCCCGAGGTTGAGCCCGATGTTGAAGCCGTCCGGCGCGAGCGCCCGGCGGAGGATGGTCTCGCCGAGGATGGTGGTCTCGAGGAAGTCGGCGCGCTCGTCGGCGGTGAGGTCGGGCAGGTCGGCCACTTCGCGAAACGGGGCCACGAGGAGGTGGCCGGCGTTGTAGGGGAAGCGGTTCAGCACGAGGTAGGCGTGGGTCGACCGGTGGACGATGAGGTGGGCGCGATCGTCGCCCGCCAACGGCATGTCCCGAAAGGGGTTGCCCGTGCCCGGGCCCTTCGGCGTGGCGATATACTCCATCCGCCAGTAGGCGTGCAGGTGCTCCATCGACGGGGGACGGTAGGATGGGGGCGAGCCGTGTCAAAGCCCCTGTTCCCCGCCGGCAGGGCCGCCATGGCGGGGGCGGGAGAAGCTCGTTGCGGGACCTCGGGCGGGGCGCTTGTGTCGCGGCGCGTGAGCCCCGAAACCAGCAATGCGGACAACCCCGCCCGGATCGCCGGGTTGCCGCGGGAGCTGGCGGCCGCGCTCGCCGTGGCCGCCGGCTTCGCGCTCTTCCTCGTCTGGGATCAGTCGCACTGGTGGCGGGTCAAGGAGGACTACGCCTTCGGCTACATCGTCCCGCTCTTCGTGGCCTACGTCGTGCAGGATCGCTGGGCCGCGCTTCGGGCCGCGGCGACGTTCGCGCCCGCGACCCGCCCGCCGGCGGGGGTGGACGCTTCGCTGACCTGCCTCGCCGCCGGCATGCTTGTTGCGGGCCTGGGGATGTTCGCGCTCGGCGCGCTCAACCGCGCGGGCTCCGGTTCCTCGCAGCCCGCCTCGCTGGCGCTCGCGATCGGTTTCGCGGCGACCCTGCTCGCGCTCGCCTTCCTCGGCACGCCCCGGGCCCGGGGCGCGGCGATCCCGGTGGCCCGCGGGCTCGGAGCGATCGGGCGCGCGGTCGCGGAGGATCCGCGGCGGAGGGTGGCGGCCCTGCTCGTGTTTCCCGCGCTGGTCTGGGTGATCTCGGCGCCGCTGGTCTCGGCGGTGGAGAACTCGCTCAGCACCTTCCTGCTCGGGAAGGTCACGGCGATCGTGTTCCTCGTCTTCGACGTGCTCGGTCTGCCGCTCGAACGCAGCGGCAACATCCTCATCCTCCCGAAGGGCGAGGTCGGCGTGGCCGAGGCCTGCTCCGGGATCCGCTCGCTGACCGGTTCGATCTTCGCCGGCGCGTTCCTCGCGGCGGTCTTCCTGCGGGGGCTCTGGAAAAAACTCGCGCTCCTGCTCTGCGCGACCGCGCTCGCGTTCGCGACGAACATCCTTCGCTCGCTCACCCTCACCGGCTGGGCCTACGCCCACGGGGCCGAGGCGATCGAGGGGGCCGTGCACGACGTCACCGGATACGCCGTGCTCGGGGTGACGACGCTCGGACTGCTCGCGCTGCTTCCGGTCTTCAACTTCGAGCTCGAGCCGTGGCTGCGGAAACGTTTTCCGCCGCCGCCGGCGCCCGGGTAGCGGCGCGGGGGAGAAAGGGTTGGCCAACGCGCGCGCGCCCTCCCTATCTCTTCGCCGACCATGAAGCAAAAAGCCCGGCCCTCCCGGAAACCCGCGGTGAAGCGCGGCCCGGTCTCGGAATTCCTCGAGCACAACTTCCGCCACTTCAACGCCGCCGCCCTGATGGATGCGGCCAAGGCCTACGAGGCCCACCTCGCCAAGGGCGGGAAGATGCTCGTCACCCTCGCCGGGGCGATGTCCACCGCCGAGCTCGGGATCACGCTCGCGGAGTTGATCCGCCGGGAGATGGTGCACGGCATCGTCTGCACCGGCGCGAACCTCGAGGAGGACGTCTTCAACCTCGTCGCGCACGACTACTACGAGCGCGTGCCCCACTACCGCGACCTCACCCCGGCCGACGAGCAGCGCCTCCTCGAGCGGCACATGAACCGCGTCACCGACACCTGCATCCCCGAGATGGAGGCGATGCGGCGGATCGAGGACGTCGTGCTCGAGGAATGGGTGAAGGCCGACCGCGCCGGCGAGCGGTTCTTCCCCCACGAGTTCATGTTCAAGATCCTCCGGGGCGGCCGCCTGAAGCGCAGCTACCAGATCGACCCGCGGAACTCGTGGATGCTCGCCGCCGCGGAGAAGAACCTCCCGATGTGGGTCCCGGGCTGGGAGGACGCCACGCTGGGCAACATGTACGCCGGCCACTGCATCAGCGGTGACGTGAAGAACGTCCACACCGTGCGCACCGGGATCGAGTACATGACGACCCTCGCCGAGTGGTACACGGCCAACGCGCGGCTCCTCTCCCCCCGTCGGCGCGACGGGATCGGCTCGATCGGCTTCTTCCAGATCGGCGGCGGCATCGCCGGCGATTTTCCGATCTGCGTGGTGCCGATGCTCCACCAGGACCTCCGGCGCACGAGCGTGCCGCTCTGGGGCTACTTCTGTCAGATCAGCGACTCCACCACCAGCTACGGGAGCTACTCCGGAGCCGTGCCCAACGAGAAGATCACCTGGGGCAAACTCGGGGTGGACACGCCGAAGTTCGTGATCGAATCCGACGCGACGATCGTCGCCCCGCTCCTCTTCGCCTGGCTGCTCGGTCGGTGAGCGCGGCCGCATGACCGCCCGAAGTCGCAGGCCCGCGCCCCCGTGATCCTGCCCTACCGCCTCGCGTTCCTCCCGGCCCTCCTCGTCCTCCTCCCGGCGGTCCTCCCGAGGATGCTCCGGCGGGGCGGACTGCGGGCGGGCTTCGGGCAGCGCTTCGGGGCCTGGGCGAGGCTGCCCCCGCCGCCGGCCGGAGTACGCAGAGTCTGGATACAGGCGGTCAGCGTCGGCGAGATGCTCGCGATCGCCCCGCTCGTCGCGCGCCTGCGGGCGCGCCCCGACGTGGAACTCGTGATCTCGACCACGACGACCACCGGCCACGCCCTCGGCCGCGAACGCTACGGCCCGCTCGGCGTCGAGGTCGGGTATTTTCCGCTCGATTTCCTGCCCTTCAGCGCCCGCGCCTGGTGCGCGATCCGGCCGGATCTCGTCGTCCTCACCGAGTCCGAGCTCTGGCCCGAGCACCTCGCACAGGCCCGGCGGCGCGGCGTGCCGGTGGTCGTGATCAACGCCCGCATCTCCGACCGCTCGTTCGCGCGGCTCCGGCGCTTCGCGGCGCTCGTGCGCCCGCTCGTCGCCGGGATCGACCGCATCCTTGCGGCGAGCGCCGAGGACGCGGCGCGCCTCGCCGCCCTCGGCTTCGCCGGCGGCCGGATCGAGGTCTCCGGCAACCTCAAGCTCGACGTCGCGATCGCACCCGTGCTCGACGCCGCGGGTCTGCAGACGTTGCGCGCCGAGCTCGGCCTGCCCGACGGGTTGATCCTGATGGGTTCGTCGACGTGGCCGGGCGAAGAAGAGGCGTTGCTCGGAGCGTTGCACACGATCCGGGCGGCCGGCGTCGCCTGTCGGCTGCTCCTCGTGCCGCGCCACGCCGAGCGTCGCGAGGAGGTGTCGGCGTGCCTGCGGGCGGCGGAGTTCACCTGGCATCGACGCACCCTCGGCCCCGCGCCCTCCGCGGTCGACGTGTGCCTCGCCGACACGACCGGCGAGATGGTGCGGCTGCTCCAGACCGCGGACGTGGTCTTCGTAGGCCGCAGCCTGGCCCCGCACGATGGCGGCCAGACGCCCGTCGAGGCGGCCGCGCTCGGCCGGCCGGTGCTCTTCGGGCCGTTCATGACCAATTTCCGCCGGATCGCGCGGCAGCTCGGGGAGCGTGGCGCGGCGCTCGTGGTCCGCGACGCCGAGGAGCTGGCCCGCGAAGCCTTGCGACTGGTCAGCGATCCCGCCGCGCGCGCCGCAATGGGCGCCGCCGGGGTCGCGTGGCACCGGGCGAACCGCGGCGCGATCGAGCGCACGCTTCGCGCGCTGGAGACGCTCCTCGACGCGCCACGGCCCGCCGCCCCGGCCGAAGGGGGAGTCAGCTCCCGGGCTTGACGCTGAACGCGCGTTCAGTGAACTGGCGGCCGTGAACGAACTCACCGCCCGCCAACGGCAGTTGCTGAATTTCATCCGCCAGCACCACGACCAGAAGGGTTACTGGCCGAGCGTGCGTGAGATCCAGGCGCGGTTCCGGATCAAGAGCACCAACGGCGTCTTCGGTCACCTCAAGGCCCTCGAGCGCAAGGGCGCGATCAGCCGCGTGGCCGGCCATGCCCGGGCGTTCCGATCGATCACGCCCGAGCCCGCGACCCCGGCCGGGGCCGAGCCCGTGGTCGACCTGCCGGTCTTCGGCTCGATCGCCGCCGGCTTCCCCGACGGGGTCGAGTCCGGCCACGCGGTCGACCGGCTCCAGGTCAACCTCGGGGCCGTCGACCGTTCGGCGCGCGAGCACACCTTCGCCCTCAAGGTCCGCGGCGACAGCATGGTCGACGCCGGCATCAACGACGGCGACGACGTCGTGGTCGAGCGCCGCCCGCCGCGCGACGGCGACATCGTCGTCGCCCTGATCGACGGGCAGAGCACGCTCAAGCGCCTCGTGCGGCCGAAATCCGGGCGTCCCTTCCTGCGCTCGGAGAACCGGCGCTACCCCGTGATGCATCCGCTCGAGGAACTCGTCGTGCAGGGCGTGGCGACCGCGCTCGTGCGCCGTCTCTGAGCGATCCCGAGGCGCTTCGGCCGCTCGTGTTTCCGCGCCGAGGCGTTTCTTGACACCCTCGGACGACTCGCACTTCTTTCCGGCTCCTATGGCCGACAAGTCGCAGAAATGGGCGGAGAACGCCGCCGGCAAATTCTACGTCGACAATCAGTGCATCGATTGCGACCTCTGCCGTGAGACCGCGCCCGCGTTCTTCACGCGCAACGAGGACGGCGGCTATTCCTTCGTCCACACCCAGCCGAAGACCGAGGAGGACATCGCGCTTTGCATGGAGGCGCTCGAGGGCTGCCCGGTCGAAGCGATCGGCGAAGACGGCGACTGACCGGACCGCGCCTCGTCGGCCCGGCCGGCCGATTGATCGCGCCCCGTTTCGACGGGGCTTTTTTGTGTCGTGCCGGCCCGGCTCAGCGGAAGGTGCGCCAGAGCGACGGGAAGAAAAGCACGAGCACGGCGTAGAGCTCCAGGCGGCCCATGATCATCAGGAGCGCGAGAAACGCCTTGGTGTAGTCGTGGAGGCCCCCGTAGTTGCGGGCGGGCCCGACCTCGCCGAAGCCCGGCCCGATGTTGAAAAGGCAGGCGAAGACCGAGCTCAGCGCCGCTTCAAAGCTCAGGCCCGGCTCGAAGATCGAGGCCAGCGGCACGGAGGCGAGGCAAAGCACGCCGACCAGTACGAGGAAGACCAGCACGTCGTTGACCGCCGGGTCGCCGACGATCGCGCCGTTCATCCGGATCCGGCGCACCAGCCGCGGTCGGAACTCCAGCTCGATGCTCCGCGCCAACGCCCGGAGGGCGACGACGATCCGGGCCACCTTGACCCCGCCGCTCGTCGAGGCGGCACAGCCACCCACGACCATGAGCGCGAGCAACAGGAGTTTGGGAAACGGCGGCCAGAGGTCGAAATCCGCGGTCGCGAAGCCCGTCGTGGTGAGGATC
>DAIPIQ010000124.1:0-770 GCA_036770745.1 Opitutaceae bacterium
CGCCGGGGCCGCCGATGTCGGCGGAGGTGAGGGCGACCGTCGTGCCGCCGGTGGGGGGCGGCGTCGTGGTCGTGGTGGGCGGCGGAGGAGGCGGCGGGGCGTCGCCGGTGAGGGCGAGGGCGCCGTTGAGGGAGAGGTTCGTGAACGTCGCGGTCGTGGCGGCGCCGACATTGTGCGAGGTCACGGCGACGCCGGCCTGCAGGCTTTGCGGGAGGGCGAGGGTGAGGGAATGGATCTGTTGCCAGGAGGCGCCGTCGTTGGAGCGGTAGGAGCGGAACTGGTCGCCCTGGCGGATGAGGCGCAGCCACTGCGGAGCCGTGCCGAAGAGCGAGGACGAGCCGGCTGCCTGGCTGGAGTCGTGGGTGCGCCACTGCATGACCACCCCGTGGACCGGGGTGACGAACACGCTCACGTGGGGCGAGAAGCCGTTGGTCCCGCTGCGCAACATGAGGCCGGCCTTGGCCCAGGGGTCGGTCTGCTGGAGCGAGGCGACGCGGACGATCAGGTCGGCGTCGCCGGAGTGGGTGCGGCTGGCGAAGTGGAACTGGTCGTTGTTGTTCCAGATGTCGCTGCCGGCGCCGCGCACCGTGAACGTGCCGGCGTTGTAGCTCGTGGAGCCGGCGACCGCGGGGTTGCCGATGTCGGCTTCGAGGAACAGCTCCAGCTTGGTGAGCTTGACCTGCTTCCAGGTGGCCACCGCCGTGATGCCCACCGCCAAGCAGCCGCCCAGCGCGGAGAGCACGATCTCGCCCGGCGCTGGCGCGGTGTCC
>DAIPIQ010000124.1:780-8263 GCA_036770745.1 Opitutaceae bacterium
CCGGCGACGACGACCGTGCCGCCGCCCGTGGGCAACGGGGGCGCGGGAGGCGCGCCGGTGGCGATGGCGGGGATGTTCAGCGTGCCGCCGACGATGGGCTGGAGGTCCTGGGCGAGTCGGGTGCCGAGGTAGGCGTAGCCCTCGCGGTTGGGGTGGATCCCGTCGCCGGAGATGAAGCGCCCCATGTCGACGTTGTCGACGTAGCGGAAGTCGATGAAGTGCCAGCCGCGGGAGAGGGCGGCGTCGCGCACGATGTCGTGGTAGAGCCGGTTGACGGCGGGGAAGCTCTGGTTGGGCCAGAAGGGCGAGAGCGCGACCTTCGTGGCCGCGGGCAGGCCGGCGTTGACGCGGTCGAAGAGCGAGCGCACGCCGGCTTCGAAGGCGGCGGGGTCGTTCTGGTTGTCGAGCGGATGGGACTGGTCGTTGACGCCGCCGGAGACGAGCACGATGTCGGGGTTGTGCTGGAGCACGTCGGCCTGGAGGCGGGTGTGGAAATCGTGGGCCCAGCCGCCGAGGGGGCCGGGGTCGAGGTAGCCGGTGGAGCCCATCGGGCGGGGAATGGCGTCGAGGTTGAGGAGGCGGGCGGCCGTCCAGGCGTAGCCGCGGGTGCCGCCCTCGGTGATGCTGTCGCCGATCACGGCCATCTTCTTGCGCCACGGCGTGCCTTGGAACGCCGAGATCGTGCCCTCGGTCGGCGGCACGACCACGCGGATGAAGGGCGTGTCGCGGTCGAAGAGCACCTCGACGTCCTTCGCGCCGGCCAGATCGAACTCGACGGGAAACACCGCCCAGGTGCCCTGGGGCCGGGAGTTGTCGACCGACGTCTCATGGGTGACGACGCCGTTGGCGACGATCCGGAACTGGGTGTCCTTGAGCCAGACGTAGAGGTAGAAGCGGCGAGCGGTGGTGTGGAAACGCACGGGCATGCCGCCGCGGATCCAGTCGGAATAGGCGGCCGGCTGGTGGTATTCACCGCTGGCGCCGCGGTTGCCGCCGCCGATGCTGAAGAGCGGGTCGGTGAAGCGTTTGCTGCCGGGGGTGGCCCAGCTGAAGTTCCACCCGGAGGCGTCGCGGCGGAGGTAGATCCACGCCTCGCCCTGGCCGTCGCGGTTCGCGAGGGCCTCGGAGCCCTCGGAGGCGAACTGCTTGATCGTCGTCCCGGCGGCGTTGCGGAAGGTGATCGTCGTCCCGCCGTAGAACGTGCCGTTGAGGAGCAGCGTCGTGCCGATCGGGAAGGCGTCGGAGAGGGTTACGACGCCGTTCTGGTAGTTGTTCGTCACGTTCTTCACCCCGGCCGGCCCGAAGTCCGCGGGGCCCCAGGTCACCGCGCCGCCGAGGTTGTCGCGGGTGAAGGTGAAGTAGTAGGCGGATACCTCCCGGAAGCCCGGGGACTTCGGCCAGAGGAACTCCTCGAAACTGGCGGGCGGGGGCGGCGGGGTGACCTCGACCGAGAGGTAGTTCCATGCGCCGATGTGGGGGCTGTCGGTGATGGGCAGCGGGCCGCTCCCGGCCTTGACCTCGACGCCGTTGCGCACGATCGCGACCTGGGGTGCGGCCCCGACCGCGAGGGGGATGTCGAAGTGGGCGGCCCCGGCGGGGAACTCCGGCGAGAGTACGCCGTTGATCCGGAGGCGGGCGGGTGCGGTGAGGTGCGCGGACATGAAGATGCGGTCGGGCAACAGGTCGCGCCAGACGCGCCCGCCGAGCATGTGCGCGGGCGAGCCGGCGACCGGGGTCGCGCCCTTGGGATGGAGCTGGTAGGCGAGGAACATCCGGTCGGCCGGGAAGGTCGGGGCGCCCTGGCCGGCCTTGTAGGCCGCTATGTAGGGCTCGGAAAACTTGCGGTAGCCGCTGTGCTCGAGCAGCGGCGGCATGTCGGGCTGGTTCCAGTGGTCCGTCCAGACCGGCATCGTCGGCAGGTCGGAGACGTAGGAGAGTTCGCGCCAGTCGTTCGAAGTGACCCACCAGACGGCGTTGGGCGGGCGCTGGAGAAGCCCGTTCCACTGCATCGCGAGGCCGCTGAATCCGTTCATGTCCTCGAGGTGCTGGCTGCCGTAGAAGGGCGTGACCCCGCCCATCACGAGCTTGCCGCGCTCGGCGCCGACATCGACGAGCATGCGGTTCCACGAGGTGATCTGCGACGCGGACATGTCGCCCGAGAAATTGCAGAGTCCCGAGACCCACGGGATCGTGTCGTAGGTGTTGCGGATGACGTTGGGGTCGCTGCTCCAGTGCATCCGGCCGATTCCCGCGGCGTAGTAGTAGGAGTGGGCCCAGATCTTCACGGGCCAGAGGCCGGCGTTTTGGAGGATCTGCTGGGATTCGGCGGGAAGGTTGTAGGCGGAGTAGACGGGCTGGCCGTCGATGCGCCACTGGGCCGGCAGGTCGCGGGTGTCGCGCACGATCTGCGGGATCCATTGGGCGGCCTGGTCTCCTCCGGGGCCGGAACGGGCGTAGCTGGCCCACGAGGCGGCGGCCTTGATCCCGTGTTTGGCGCAGGCGCGGTAGTAGGCCTGGAGCTGGGCGGGATACTCGCGGTCATACGCATCCATGTGGAGGATGACGAAATCCCAGCCCTGTTCTTTCCAGCGGCGTGCCTCCTCGTCGAAGCGGTCCTGCAGGTGCGCCGCGCCGCCGATCCAGGGGAGCGTCACCATGTGGTGCGCGCCCAACATCCGCTGCACCTGCGCCCCCGTGGGGGCGGCGAGCGATGCGAGGCAAAGGGTGAGGAAAAGTGTGAGGCGTGGGAGGGAGCGCGCGCTGTTTGTCATGCAAAAAGTCGGGTCAGGAGAGCAGCTCGGAACCTTAGGTCAATGGGAGGTTCCCCTTTTTCGGTCCACCCCGAGAGCGGTTTGCGCCGAAACCCGGAGGCGCCCTGGGGGAATGTGAACAACTCCCCGCCGCCGACCGTGTTTCCCCGATCCTGAATTGGTTGGCGCGGGCCGCGCGCCGGCGGGCACACTCCGCGCGATGGCCAGCCAACCGTATGCGTTCGGGCGCCGCGCGCCGCGCGTCGTCGCCGAGGATGCCACCCCGGGCGGGGTCGAGTCGGTCAGCGCGCTCACCCGCCGGATCAAGGACGCGCTCGCGAACGCGATCGCCCCCGGCTGGGTGCGCGGCGAGGTCTCCAACCTGCGGGCGCAGGCGAGCGGGCACCTCTACTTCTCGCTCAAGGACGCCGGTGCGCAGATCGCGTGCGTGCTCTTCCGCGGGGACGCCGCGCGCGGCGGTTCGGCCGCGGCCGTGCGCGACGGCGCCCAGGTCGTGGTCTTCGGCGAGATCGGCGTCTACGAACCGCGCGGCAACTACCAGCTCATCGTCCGCGCGGTCGTCGACGACGGGGTGGGGCGGCTCCAGCGCGAGTTCGAGGCGCTCAAGCAACGGCTCGCCGCCGAAGGCCTCTTCGAACCGGCGCGGAAACGGCCGCTTCCCGCCGTGCCCGCGACGGTCGGTTTCCTCACTTCGCCGACCGGGGCCGCGGTACAGGACTTCATCCGCATCCTCGAGCGCCGCCGCTGGCGCGGCCGGCTCGTCGTCATCCCGGCGCGGGTGCAGGGCGCGGGGGCCGCGGCCGAGCTGGTCGAGGCGCTGCGGCTCGCCGCGAGTCTGCGGGATGCGGACGATGCGCCGCTCTTCGACCTGCTCGTGATCGGTCGGGGCGGGGGAAGCCTCGAAGACCTCTGGTGTTTCAACGACGAGGGGCTCGTCCGGGCGATCGCGGCCTGCCCCGTCCCCGTGGTCTCGGCGGTCGGTCACGAGATCGATTTCACGCTTTGCGATTTCGCCGCCGACGTCCGCGCGGAAACGCCGAGCGCGGCGGCGGAGCTGATCTCCAGTGGATTTCTCGACGCGGTGGAGCGGCTGCGGCAGGCCGCCTCGGCGCTCGATACCCTGCCCGGGCGTCGACTCCAGACCCTGGGCGACTCCCTGCGCGTGCTTCGCGCGCGACTCGCCGGGGCCTCGCCGCAGGCGCACCTGGAAAAATCGCAGCTCCGGCTCGACGACCTCGCGAACCGCCTCGGGGCGGCTGCGGATCGGACGCTCGCCTCCGCCGAGGGCCGGCTGGCGGAGGGGCGGCGGCGCCTCGCCGCCGCGGGGCCCGAAGCGCGGCTCGCCCGCGCGGGAGAACGGCTCCGTGCGCTCGAGCAGCGGCTCGGGCGCGGCACGGTCGTCGCCCTCGAAGCGCAGGGCCGACGCCTGGAGCGCGCCGGCGAGCGGCTCCGTGCGCTCGGTCCCGAGGGCGTGCTGCAGCGCGGCTACGTGATCCTGCGCGACGAGGCGGGCACGCCCGTCCTGCGCGGGGCCGCGCTGACCCCCGGCCAGCGGGTGCGCGCGCAATTCGCCGACGGCGAGCGACCGCTGCGGGTCGAGCGCGACGGCGGGGATTGAGCGAGCGGGGCGCGACGCCCCGCCGGAGCGGCGACATTCTTGTCGCCGGTGGGACGCCGCCCACGGTGGCGGGAAAGCCGCCCCTCCGTGACGTGACGCCTCGGCGATCCGCGGCTCAGCCGCCGGCCTTGATCGCGGCGGCGGGGTCGAGGCGGGCGGCCTGCCAGGCGGGGATGCTGCCGGCGGCGAGGCCGACGGCGATCGCGATCCCGAAGCCGAGCAGCCCGACCGCAGGCGGCAGCTCGAAGGTCCAGCCGGTGAAACGCGTCACCCCGGCGGTGAGCGCCGCCCCGAGCCCCACGCCGAGGGCTCCGCCGGTCGCGCAGAGGGCGAGCGCTTCGTAGAGGAACTGGGCGTGGATGTCGCCGCGCATCGCCCCGACCGCGCGGCGCAGGCCGATCTCGCGCCGCCGCTCGGAGACGCCGACAAGCAGGCTGTTGAACATCGCCGCGCCGCCGAGCAGGAACGAGAGCGCCCCGGCCGCGCCGAGGAAGATCGTGAAGAGCCGCAACTGCCGGGCCATCTCGGCGACGAGCTGCTCGGCGCTCGTCACCTGCACGCCGAGACCCTCGGCGCGGGCGGCGAACCACACCCGCACCGCCTCGGCGACCGTGCCGGGATCTGCCCCCGGCCGGGTGCGGGCGTAGATCACGCCGATCTCGCTCGCGGGAAAGAGCCGTCCGAAGGTCGTCGCGGGCACGAGCACGGCCTTGTCGAGGTCGCCGGCGTGCAGCTTGATCGCCGAGGCCGGGCCGAGCACGCCGACGATCGTGAGGACGCGGCCCTCGATCACCAGTTCGCGGCCGAGGAGGGCGGCGGGCGCGCGCGTGCCGCCGAGGGCCGCGGCCTGATCGCGGCCGAGCACCACGAACGGCTGGAAACGGTCGAGGTCGGAGAGCGCGCGCCCGGCGGCGAGCGGCAGGTCGTTGATCTCGGCGAATCCGCCGGTGACGCCGAGCAGGTCGGCCGTGTAGGTGCGGCCGTCGAGGGCGAGCGTGTGGCGGCGCTCGAGGAGCGGCGCGACGAGTTCGAGCCCCGGCACGCCCGGTCCGAGCGCCTGCGCCAGCTCGAGATCGATCCGCGGCGGGCGGCGCACGCCCTCGGCCCCGGCGGTCGCGCCCTTGCGGATCGCGAGCACGTCGACCCCGCCGGCGGAGAACTGCCGCATCGCCTCGTCGCGCACGATCAGGGTGAGGGCGAGCATCGCCACGACCGCGCCGACGCCGAGGACGAGCCCGGCGAGCGCGAAGAGGTTGCGCCGCGGCGCGTCGGCGAGCGAGCGGAGGGCGATGCGCAGGTTCATCATAGGGGAGTTCGGAAGCGGCGGCTCCCGGCACTCGTGGGCCGGGGTTGATCCCCGGCTTCCGAACGCGGGACGCCGCAGGAGCCGGGGGTGAACCCCGGCCCACGGGAAAGGCACGACGGACTCTCGTAGATCATGGCGCGGCGGCGGGTTCGGGTGCGGGCTCGAGCCGGCCGGCGGTGAGGACGAGCCGCCGCGGGCAGCGCTCGGCGTGCGCCCGCTGGTGGGTCACGAGGAGCACGGTGACGCCGTCGGCGCGGTTGAGGCCGAGCAGGAGCGCGAGGATCTCCTCGGTGGTGTCGGGGTCGAGCGCGGCGGTGGGCTCGTCGGCGAGGACGAGGTCGGGGGCGCCGACGAGGGCCCGGGCGATGGCGACGCGCTGCAACTGGCCGCCCGAGAGCTGGTGCGGGCGGTGGCCGGCGCGGTCGGCGAGGCCGACGCGCGCGAGCTGGTCGCGCGCGGCCGCGAGGGCCTCGCGGGGCGGCAGCCGGCGGTAGTGGAGCGGAAGGGCGACGTTCTCCAGGGCGGTCAGCCGCGGCAGCATCGGAGCGGCCTGGAAGACGAAGCCGATGCGGCGGTTGCGCAGGAGCGTGCGCTCGTCGTCACTCGCCGCGGCGAGGTCGCGCCCGCCGAAGAGGTGGCGGCCGGAGGTCGGCCGGTCGAGCAGCCCGAGCAGGTTGAGCAGCACGGATTTTCCCGAGCCCGAAGGACCCGAGATCGAGACGAGTTCGCCCGGCCGGACCTCGAGCGAGACCCCGCGGAGCGCCTCGATCGTCACCGGGCCGACCTTGAAGCGCCGGTCGATGCGGTCGAGCTGGAAGAGGGGCGTCGCCATCGCGCGTGTCTCCACCTTTCAACGACGGAGGGCGCGACCGTCGGCCGCGACCGCCTCGCCCGGCTCCAGGCCGGCGAGGATCTCGACCACCGCGGGCTGGGTGAGCCCGCAGCGCACGGTGCGCCGCACCGGGGCCGCTCCGGGCGCGGGACGCACCCAGACGAACGTGTCGCCGTCTTCGGAGACGACCGCCGCGACCGGCACGACCACCGCCTCGGGCGCGTCGTAGACGAGGATGTCGAGCTTGGCCGTCATCCCGAGGCGGACGCGCGCGCGCTCCTCGTCGCCGAGGGTCGCGGTGCGGATCCCGACCTCGAAGTAGGGGCGGCCGCCGGTGAGGATCGCCTGCGAGGAGAGGTAGTTCACCTCGCCCTGGAGGACGATCCCGGGGAACGCCTCGCCGCTGATCCGCACGCGCTGCCCGTGGCGGATGCGGGCGACGTCGACCTCGTCGGCGCGGGTGCGGACGGCGACGGCCTCGAGGTTGCCGACGGAGAGGAGCACCTCGCCCTGGTTGATCGTCGTGCCGACGTCGAAGAAGCCGTCGTTGTCGCGGTTGCGGTTGGGGAGGGGGCGGGCGTTGGGGAGGATCACGATCCCGGAGAACGGGGCGAAGAGGGAGGCGCGGGCGAGCTTGCCCTCGAGATCCGCGACGCGCAGGCGGGTGTTCTCGACCTCGTAGCGGGCGATCGTGAGGCGCTCCTCGCTCGCGTTGGCGAGGACGTTGGCGAGCTCCTCCTGGGCGGAGCGGAAGTCGGTCTCCTGGTTCGTGAACTGCTGGCGGGCGCTGTCGAGCGTGGAGGCGGCGATGATGCCGAGGGCGGAGAGCTGCTCGAGCTCGGCGAGGTTGCGCTGGTTGCCCTCGAAGGCGAGGCGGGCCTTGAGGAGGGCGCGTTCGGCGCGGGCGACCTCGGGGCCGGAGCGCCAGTCCTCGAGGCGGCGGAGTTCGTGGCGGG
>DAIPIQ010000124.1:8273-11941 GCA_036770745.1 Opitutaceae bacterium
GATTGTCGATGCGGGTCTCGAAGACCTTCAACTCGCCCTCGATCAGGTCGACGAGCTCGACCTCGAGATCGGTGGCGTCGATCCGGGCGAGGAGCTGGTCCTTGGTCACGAGCTCGCCGTAGTTGAAGGCGCGCTCGGCGACGCGGCCGCGGAAGGGACTGGTGAGGTGGCGGATCTCGAGGGGCTCGAGGTTGCCGAGCAGCGAGATGCTGGTGGAGACGGGGGCGCGGGCGACCACGTGCCAGTCGAGCGAGGCGGGATCGACCGGCGGGCGCGCGGCGCGGGCGGCCCCGGCCTCGGGGGCGGCGCCGCCGAACCAGGCGAACAGGCCGATCGCGCCGAAGAGGAGCACGAAGCCGGCGATCGCACCGAGGCGGACCTTGCGGATGCGGCGCTCCATCAACTCGCGCTGGAGGTGGGCGTGCTCGATCTCCAGGAACGCCTTCTGGAGCTCGCCGTGGTTCGCCTGGAGTCGGGCGTGGAGCGCCTGCTCGGAGTCGTGGACGACCTTGAGGCGCTCGAAGAGCTGGGCGTTCTCGATCGCGATCCCGGCCTGGGAGCAGAGCACGTCGAGCAGGCGCTCGTCGCGGTCGGTGAGCGGGCCGTCGCCCTTGTTGAGGAGCTGGATCACGCCGATCCGGCGGCCGGTGGAGTCGACGAGGGCGCGGCAGAAGAGGTTGCGGGTGCGGAAGCCGAGGCGCTTGTCGGTCTCGGGGAGGAAACGCGGGTCGGCGTAGGGATCGTCGATCCGGAGGGCCTCGCCGGTGAGCATGACCGTGCCGGCGATGCCCTGGCCGTTCTTCACCCGGATCTCATCGCTGCCGTCGAGGCCCTGGGCGACGGGCGTCCAGAGTTCGTCGCTCTCGGGCTCGTGGAGGAAGATCGTGCTCCGCTCCACGCCCATGAACTCGCTCATGCGCTCGGTGATGTCGCGAAGGAGCCGGCGCAGCTCGGGGGAGTGGGCGGGCCGGGGCGGATCGGCTTGAGTACTCATGGGCTGGATACGGGCTCGACGACGGGGGCGGGCCGGCCGCCGTCGAGCTCCTCGATGCGGATGCCCCAGGCCTCGAGGGTGGAGCCGGTGGTCTGATCGAGGGCGTTGAGGGCGTTGAGCAGGGTGATGCGGGCGGTGATCTCGTTGAGGCGGGCGCGGACGAGGTCGTTCTGGAACGTGACGATCGCGAAGTTGGTCGTGCGGCCGCTCTGGAGCTTGCCGCGCTCGATCTCGAGCTTCCGCTCGGCGAGTTCGCGGCCGACGGTGGCGACCCGCACGCGCTGGAGGTTGAGCTCGATCGAGCGGAAGGCGTCGCGCAGCTCGATCTCGATGTTTTCGCGGGCCTCGACGAGGTCGATCGCGGCCTTGAGGGCGCGGCTGCGGGCGCGGAGCAGGCCCTGGCGGCGGGTGAGGTCGCCGACGGGCACGTCGAGGGTGAGGCCGACCGACCAGTTCTCGTCGGCCCGGGAGAATGTGCGGTCGATCGCGTCGCCGAGGGCCTCGTCGCTCCCGTCGAGCCGGTAGCGGGAGGTGAGGGCGAGGCTCCAGAGCCGGTTGTTCTTCGCGACGTCGGCCCCGAAGCCGGCGATCCGGAGGGCCTGCTCGGCCTGGAGGTAGTCGGGACGGTTGGCGTAGGCGAGGTCGCGGGCCTCGTCGAGGGTGAGGGTGAAGTCGGGCGGGTCGGTCGCGTCGGTGGCCTCGAGGGCGGCGTCGCGGTCGATGTCGAGGAGCTTGACGAGGTTGAAGCGGGCGGAGTCGAGGGCGGAGCGGGCGGTGAGGACGTTGAACTCCTGCGCGGCGATGTCGGCCTCGGTCTGGATGATCTCGACGGGGGCGAGGATGCCGGCGTCGACGAGGGCGCGGTTGACGCGCATCTGCTCGCGGGCGCGCAGGAGGGCGGTCTCGGTGACTTCGAGCTGGAGGCGGGCCTGGAGGAGGGAGCGGTAGGCGAAGACGACCTGGGTGACCGTGTTGATGATCGTGCGGCGGAACTCGAGGATGTTGCCCTCCTCGGCGAGCCGGGCGATGCGGAGGTTGGCGAGGTTGGTGCGCAGGCCGCCGCCGCGCAGCAGGGGCTGGTCGAGGCGGAGGGAGAGGCTGGAGTCGTAGTCGATCGGCCGGCCGCCGGGGGTGACCTCGGTGCCGTCGCTCGTCCAGACGATCGCGACGCGGCCGCCGGTGGGGAGGCGTTGGGTGACCTCCGCGCTCACGCCGGCGTCGCGAGTGGTCGAGCGGGCGTCGGCGCGGGTCACGGGGTTGTGGAGCGCGGTGGACGAGAGGTTGAGGTTGGGGACGAACTCGTCCTCGGCGACCCGGAGGTCGAAGCGCTGGGTCTCGCGGTCGAGCGCGGCCTTCTCGAGCGTGCGGTTGTTGAGGAGGGCGATGCGGATCGCGGTGCGCAGGGTCAGGCCCTCGGCGGGCGGCGGGGCGGGCGGCGGGGTTTCGTCGGCCGAGGCCGCCGCGGCGAAGAGGAGGGGCGCGAGGAGCGGCGGACGAAACCAGCGAAGGACCATGCGAGCGAGGGGAGAAGAGCCGGACGCGTGAGCGGCCCGCGTGCCAGTCGAGGCAACTTCGCCCCCGGGGTTTGTCAAAGCCGGACGCACGGCGTCACGCGTCGGCTTCGACGCCGGTGAGTTCGAAGACCTCGACCTCGGCGCTGCGACCGCGGGCCCGGATCACGCCGAGCGGTCGGGCGTGCGCGGCGGCCCCGGCGGCCGCGAGGGTGGCGCGGCTCGCGAGGATCGAGGTGCCGAGGTCCTTGTTCGCGGTCTCGAGGCGCGCGGCGAGGTTCACCGCGTCGCCGAGCGCGGTGTAGTTGAAAAGTCCCTTCGCGCCCATGTTGCCGACCACGGCGGGGCCGGTGTTGAGGCCGATGCGGACGTGCGGCTCGGGGAAGCCCTCGCGGCGCATCTCCTCGCGCAGGGCGACGAGCCGCGCCTGCATCGCGACGGCGGCGCGGCAGGCGTGGAGCGCGTGGCGCGGATCGGCGACGGGCGCGCCCCAGAAGGCGACGAGGGCGTCGCCGACGAACTTGTCGACCGTGCCGTGGTGGGCGAAGACGATCGCGGTCATCTCGGTGAAGTAACGGTTGAGGAACCGCCCGACCTGCTCGGGGGCGAGCGACTCGGCGATCCGGGTGAAGCCCGCGATGTCGGAGAAGAGCAGGGTGATCTCGACCGTGCGCCCGCCGAGCGCGAGGCGCGCAGGATCGCGCAGGACCTCCTCGAGGATCGCGGGCGAGACGTAGTGGGCGAAGGCGCGGCGGGTCGCGCGGCGCGAGTGTTCGCTCGCGAGGTAGGCGCGGATCCCGAACCAGCCGTAGGGCGCGACCAGCCCGACCAGACCGGGGAGCGGCGCGATCCACAGGCCGCCCGCGGTGAGCGCGAGGTGGACGGCGCCGGTGAAGAGCGCGACCGCGCCGGCGACGAGCAGGCCGCTGCGCAGCGGCCGCCAGCCGAGGTTGAGCAGGCCGCCGACGATCCCGAGCGCGCCGGCGAGCCACGCCGCCGCCGCCGGGCCGAGCGGCGCGAGCGTCCGGCCCCGCACGTGCGCGGCGACGAGGTTCGCCTGGATCTCGACGCCGCTCATCAACGCGCTCCCCCCTCCGAAGAGGAACGGCGTGGCGAACACGTCGGGTTGCGCCTGCGTCGGGTCGGTCGCGGTCGAGACCGAG
>DAIPIQ010000125.1:0-11927 GCA_036770745.1 Opitutaceae bacterium
TCGTAGCGGAAGACGTCGTTGAGGTCGATCGAGGCGGTGTCCTCGAGCTGCTGCGCGGTGACGACCGTGATCGACGCGCCGAGGTCGGCGAGGTTGGTCCGCATGCGGCTTCCCGCGAGGGTGTTCTGGGCTTAGTAGCCGCTGTCGTTCGAGGCATCGACCTGGAAGGGCGAGAGCTCGATCGCATCGTCGTCGGCGCCGGCCGACGACGTGTTCGTCTGTTGGGCGACGGCCGAGGCGGTCGCGGCGGCGCAGACGAGCGTCGTCATCCGGAGGAGCCGGCGTGAATCAAGGGAGAGGGACTGGCGGGATGTCATGGGGATCGCGTGAGGTCGGGGTTTTGTTGGAAGCGCGGACCGCCCGGAAGCGGAGCGCGGGGAAGGGGGATCTTTGTGGAACGCGAGACGGGCTCGCGGTAGAGGGGTCGAAAACCGTCCCGGGCGGCGGAGCGCGCCGAGGACGCCACGAATACCACGCGGTCGCCTCCGCTTCGACAACCGCACCGCGCTCGGACAGTCCGAGGCCGCCGCGTCGCGCCGTTCGCGACAGGGCTCATCCGGAGCGCGGCGCGACGCCGAGTTCGGGCTCCGCGAACCGAAGGAGCGATCCGGTCCGGTGCGCCTCGTGCAACGCCGCCTCGAGGCCCTCGACCTCGGGCGCGGAGGCCGCGCAGTCGTCCGCCGCGGCCCAGCGCACCAGCTCCCGCGGAAAATCGCGGATGCCGCGGTCCCGGTGCAGGGCCTCGATGAAGCGCGTGTGCACGCCCGCGGTCCGCGCGGTGCAGACCGGCGAGCCGGGATCCGCGAGCCGGCGGAGCGCCGCGGCCATCATCTGTCTCCGCGCTTCGGATACACCGAGAAGCGACCGCCGCTCGACCCGCCCGGAGGGGCCGCGCCACCACGCTTCGCGTTCGTAGTGCCAGCAGGCCGTGCCGTCAGTCCCCGTGATCTCGATCCTGGGCTCGAGCGGACGGGCGCCCGCGTGGCTCGCGCCGAACCAGAGCTCCACTCCCCCGGCGGTGCGGGCGCGCACGACGGCGGTGTCGAAACTCTCGATCTCGTGGGCGCGGAGGAGGTCGGCCTCCAGGACCTCCGCCCCCGCCGCCCCTCCGGCGCCGGCGAAGAGGAGGCTGAGCATGACGAAGTGGGCGAAGGCGTTGTTCAGCGGCGAATCGAAGACCGGGCGGTCGCCGAGCCGGAGGCGGCCGGCCCAGTCGTTGCGCGCGAAGTAGCCCCGCGAACGCGGCCAGACCCCGAGGAAGCGGACCCGCGTGACCCTCCCGACGGCGCCGCGGGCGAGCTCGGCCTCGAGCCAGCGCGTCGCGGGTTCGTAGAGATCCTGGAAGCCGACCGCGACGAACCTTCCCGAGTCACGCTCGGCCGCGAGGATCTCCTCCAGCTCCGCGCTCGACGCGCAGAGGGGTTTCTCCACGAGCACGTTCGCCCCGTGGCGCAGCGCCGCGACGGTCATCGGACCGTGCCAGTGGATGCCCGTGGGGACGAGACACAGGTCGATGCGCCCGGCGTGGGTCGTGAACATCGAGCGATGGTCGCCGTGGATGCGACACCCGCGGGCACGAAGCCCGGCGACGAGCTCGCGCTCCTCGGCCGCGTTGATCACGACCGCGGCCACGAGCTCGAGCGCGCGCTGGCGTTCGAAATGCTCGACGAGTTCGAGATGGATCCGCCCGTAGCCCGAGATGCCGATCAGGGCCACGCGCGGACGCGAAGGAGACGAGGGAATCATGGGGCGGAAGCCTGGGAGAAAGTGACGGGGCCGGGACCGGTCTCGCCACCACCCTACCCTCGCCAGAGCCCCCCCGCCATCCGCCAGGACTTTGACAGTCCGAGCCGCTTATCCGCTCACCGTACCAGGCAGGGGCGCTTCGGGTCGAAGGTCCAGCCGGGGACGAGGAACTGCATCGCGATGGCGTCGTCGCGCGCGCCCAGCCCGTGGCGGAGGTAGGCCTCGTGCGCCCGCTGGAGTCGCTCGTGGTCGATTTCGATGCCGAGCCCGGGAAGATCCGGGATCCGCAGGCGACCGCCGGTGATCGCGAAGGGTTCGCGCGTGAGGCGCTGACCGTCCTGCCAGATCCAGTGGGTGTCGATCGCGGTGATCCGGCCCGGCGCGGCGGCCGCGACGTGGGTGAACATCGCGAGGGAGATGTCGAAATGGTTGTTCGAGTGAGAGCCCCACGTGAGCCCGTGCTCCCGGCAGACCTCCGCGACGCGCACCGAGCCGGCCATCGTCCAGAAATGCGGATCGGCGAGCGGGATGTCCACGGCCTGGAGTCGCAGGGCGTCCTCGAGCTGCGGCCAGTCGGTCGCCACCATGTTGGTCGCGGTCGGCAGGCCGGTCGCGCGGCGAAACTCCGCCATGACCTCGCGCCCGTTGCGACCGTGCTCCGCCCCGCAAGGGTCCTCGGCGTAGGCGAGCAGGTCGCCGCGGCCGCGACACAACGCCACGGCCTCCTCGAGCGACCAGGCGCCGTTGGGGTCGAGGGTCACGCGTGCGGCGGGAAAACGGGCCTTGAGCGCGGCAACCGCCTCCATCTCCTCCGCGCCGCGCAGGACGCCGCCCTTCAGCTTGAAGTCGTTGAATCCGTAGCGCGCGTGCGCCGCCTCGGCGAGCCGCACGATCGCCGCCGGGGTCATGGCCTCCTCGTCGCGGAGGCGCGACCAGTCGTCGCAGGCGTCTCCACCATCCCGATACGCAAGGGGCGTGCGGCGGCGGTCGCCGATGTAGAAGAGGTAGCCGAGGGCCTCGACCTCGTCGCGCCGACGACCCCCGCCGAGGAGATCGGCGACCGGCACGCCGCGGTGCCGGCCGAGCAGGTCGAGCATCGCCGCCTCGACCGCGGTCATCGCGTGGATGGTGACGCGCAGGTCGAAGGTCTGCCGGCCACGCCCGCCGGCGTCGCGGTCGCCGAACCGCTCCTCGATCGCCCGGAGGACCCCGTGGCCCTCGTCGACCGTGCGGCCGACGACGAGCGGGCGGACGTCCTCCAGGGTCCGGCGGATCGGCTCGCCGCCGGGCGCCTCGCCCAGGCCGGTGCGGCCGGCGGAGTCGGTGAGCAGCACGACGTTGCGGGTGAACCACGGAGCGTGCGCGCCACTGAGGTTGAGGAGCATGCCGTCCTCCCCCGCGACCGGTACGACGCGCATCGCGGTGATCCGGGGTCCGTCGCCCGCGGCCGGGCCGAATGCGCCGGGTGCGGGCGCGGTCATTGCGGTCCCAGCCCGCGGACGAGCGCTTCGAGTTTTTCCGTCTCCTCGACCGTCAACTCGACGAGCGGAGGGCGCACCGGACCGGCGTCGCGACCGACGAGGCGGACCCCGGCCTTGATCAGGCTCACGGCGTAGCCCGGGCGACGGTTGCGGATCTCGAGGAGCGGGAGGAAGAACGTATCCAGAAGATGGTGCATCGTCGCGTCGTCGCCGGTCGCGAGCGCCCGGTAGAACGCCATCGCGGTGCGCGGGACGAAGTTGAACACCGCCGAGGAATACACCGGGACGCCGAGCGCCTTGTAGGCCGCGGCGTAGACTTCGGCCGTCGGCAGTCCGCCGAGGTAGGCGAGGCGGTCGCCGAGGGTGCGCCGGATCGCGACCATCAGTTCGATGTCGCCGAGGCCGTCCTTGAAGCCGACGAGGTTCGGGCAACGTTCCGCAAGCCGGGCGAGCGTGGGTGCGGAGAGCCGGCAGACGTTGCGGTTGTAGACGATCACGCCGAAACGCACGGAGCGGCAGACGGCCTCGACGTGCGCGGCCAGGCCGTCCTGCCCCGCCTCGGTCAGGTAGTGCGGCAGGAGAAGGACGCCCTGCGCGCCCAGCCGCTCCGCCTCCTGCGCGCAGGCGATCGCGTGCCGGGTCGCACCGCCCGCTCCGGCGAGGATCGGCACGCCGCCCCGGCAGGTCTCCACCGCGCAACGGATCACCGCCGGGTATTCGGCGGCGGTCAGGGAGAAGAACTCCCCGGTGCCGCCCGCCGCGAAGAGGGCGCTCGCGCCGTACGGCGTCAACCATTCGAGCCGCGCGGCATAGGTGTCGGCGCGGAAGTCGCCGGCGTCGTCGAAATCGGTCACCGGAAACGAGAGCAGTCCGGAAGAAAGCGTGTTCTTGAGTTCGAGGGGAGTCATGGGGAGGTGGCCGGCGAACGGTTCCGCGGGACGCACGCGGGGTTGTTGCGAGGCTCGCGCGGCGGGGTCAAGGCAAGGCCGCGCGCCGCGGGATGAGGTGGATGGCCGGCGCCTTGATCAGCGCCGTGACCGGCTCGCCCGGCGCGAGGCGGAGTTCCTCGCAGGCCGGTCGGGTCACGAGCGCGGTGAGCGGAAACCCGGCGTCGAGCTCGACGCGCACGAGGGCGCCTCCGGGCGTGACCGCGCTCACGCGGGCCGGCAGCCGGTTGCGCGCGCTGCCGGCCCCGGCGTTCGGGCCGCGCTCGAGGATCACGTCCTCACCGCGCACGCCCACGAGCACTTCGCGGGCCTCCACCGCCGGGGCGACCGCGGTGAGAACGACTCCACCGACCTCGACCGTCGCCAATCCCTCGCGCACCTCAACGATCCGGGCGGGGAACAGCGTTTCGATCCCGACGATCGCGGCCACGGCGGCATCCGCCGGACGGTTGAACACCTCCAGCACGGGTCCCGACTGAGCCACCCGGCCCTCGTGCATCACGACGAGTTCGTCGCCGAGGGCCAGCGCCTCCTCCCGGTCGTGGGTGACGAGCAGCACCGGGATCCCGAAGGATCCGAGGTGCCGGAGGAGCTCGGCGCGGAGGCGTCCGCGCAACACCGGGTCGAGGGCCGAGAGCGGCTCGTCGAGGAGGAGCAGCCGGGGTCGACAGGCGAGCGCGCGGGCGAGCGCGACGCGTTGCTGCTGCCCTCCGGAGAGTTGTCGCGGACGCCGCCGGGCCTGCTCCGCGAGTCCGAAACGCTCCAGCACCTCCCCCACCCGGCGGCGCCGCTCCGCGCCGTCGAGACGGTGGAGCCCGAAGCCGATGTTGTCGGCGACGGAGAGGTGCGGAAACAGCGCGTAGTCCTGAAACACATACCCGATCCCGCGCCGCTGCGGCGGCAGGTGGACTCCGCGGGCGGCGTCGAACCACGTCTCGTCCCCCCACCGGATCAAGCCCGCCTCGGGCCGCTCCAGCCCCGCGAGGCACCGCAGCACCGTGGTCTTGCCGCACCCCGAAGGACCGAAGAGCACCGTCACCCCGCGATCCCGCGCCGGCCGACCGATCCGCCCGCGGATGGTCGCGCCCGGGAAGGTCTTGGTGAACTCCGCCGTCAGCGTGGCATCCATACGTGGAGGAACCGGCGCTGCACGGCGTAGGTCGCGACCAACACCGCGAAGGAGAATGCGAGCAACGCGAGCGAGGTCTGGTTGGCGGCGGCGTAGTCGAGGGCCTGCACCTCGTCGTAGATCGAGATCGAAACCGTGCGGGTGTGCCCGGGGATGTTGCCCCCGACCATGAGGACCACGCCGAACTCGCCGATGGTGTGGGCGAAGCTCAGGACCGTCCCGGCGAAGACCCCCGGCCACGCGAGTGGCAGCGCGACGCGCGCGAAGGTCCTGGCCCGGCCGGCCCCGAGGCACCAGGCCGCCTCGAACATCCGCCGCTCGACCGCCGCGAAGCCGCTCACGAAGGGCTGCACCGCGAACGGCAGGCTGTAGAGGACCGAGGCGATCAACAGCCCTTCGAACGTGAAGGCCAGACGACCGCCGAACCACGATTCATGGAGCCGACCGACGGGGCTCTGGGGTCCGAGCGCCATGAGCACGTAGAAGCCCAGCACGGTGGGCGGCAGGACGAGCGGCAGCGCCACCACGGCCTCGATCATGAACCGCCCGCGCCAGCGCGTCGTCGCGAGCCAGTAGGCGAGCGGAAGCCCGCCGACGAGCAGGACCGCCGTGGTGCACGCGGCCAATCGCAGGCTCAGCCCGATCGCCTCCCAATCCATCGGTCAGCGCTCCGCCTCGCCGATCCCGTGGCGGCCGAGCACGGCCCGCCCTTCAGACCCGAGGAGGAAATCCCGCAACAGGCAGGCCGCCTCGACGTCGACCGCCCGGGCGAGGACGATCCCGCCCTGCTCCAGCGCCGGGTGCGCGTCGGCCGGGATCTCCCAGAGACGCCCCCCACCGCGTATCCGTGCTCCCGCGACGAGGGCGAGCGCGAGGATGCCGAGATCGGCGGCCCCGCTCTGCACGAAATGCGCGGCCTGCGCCGCGTTCTCCCCGAAGACCAGCCGGGCTTCGACCGCCTCGTGGACGCCGAACGTGTGCAGCGCGGCGATCGCCGCGGCGCCGTAGGGCGCGTGCCGCGGGTTGGCCACGGCGATCGTCCGCACCCGCGGATCGAGCAACGCGCCGATCCCGAGCCGCTCGACCGCGACCGGCGAGTCCGCCGGCGCCCAGAGGACGATCCGGCCCGTGCCGTAGACGAAGACTTCGTCGGCAAGCGCATGGCCGGCCGCCGCCAGTCGCCTTGGATATCCGGTGTCGGCCGAGAGGAAGAGATCGAACGGCGCACGGTTCAGGAGCTGCGCATGGAAATTTCCCGACGATCCGTAGGTCGCCCGCACGCGGATGTCGGGGTGCGCGCGGTTGAACTCCACCACGACCTCGTTCAACGCGAACTGCAGCACCGCGGCGGCGGCGACGGTCACCTCGCGGCCGTGCGCCACCTGCCCGCCGGGCCACGCGCCCAAGGCAAGCGCGAGAACCGGGCCGAGGGCGCGAAGCACGTTTCCCCGGAACCGTTCGCATCCGCCCTTCGCGTTTCCCACGGGCGCAGGGTTGGTCCCCCACCGGGACCCGGCAAACGCAATCGCGACCGCACCACGCCTAACGGCGTGCGAGCAGAAGCTCGCGGAAGTTCCGCACCGAGAAATGGCGGCGCGCGAGATCCCGGCGGTCGCGGGCCGTGGCATGGAGGTCGGCGAAGCGATCCTCGAAGTGCCCGATCGCCGCGGCGAGGCCGGCCACGTCTTCGTCCTCGCAGAACACGCCCGCGCCGAACTCCGCGAGTTGATCGGCGAGCGTGGTCCGCGCGGTCGCGACGGCCGGGAAGCCGCCGACCATCGCCTCGATGACCACCCGCGAGACGCGCAGGGCGTAGGAGGACGCCCGGTAGGGAAGAAGAAGACCGTGTGTCCGGGCGAGTTTCGCCGGGTATTCGCCGGGAGGGAAATACCCCTCCACGATCTCGACGCGCGGATGCCCTTGGAGGCGCTTCCAGGCGTCGGTGAACGAGTCCGCCATCTGCAGGACGAAGCGCAGCCGGGTCGCGGGACGGTCCGCGAGGTGGCGTTCGACGGCCGCGATCAAGAGGTCGGTCCCCTTCTCGTGGCGCGCTCCGCCGTAGGAGCCGAGCACGATGTCCCCCGTCGGCGCGGGTCGTTCCGAACGCGCGGGATCGTCCGCCAGGGCCACGGGATGAGGCAGGTAGGTGAACGGCACGCCCGTGAGCGAGCCGAGGGCCCGGACCATCGGCTGCGTTTCGGCCGCGAAGACGACCCGGCCCTCGCGCGCCTCGCCGGCCATCGATCGGACGAGGTGGCGGAAGAGCTTCGCCGTCGGGGCGGAGTCCCATTGCGGGGTCCCGGCTCCGTCGAGGTGGATGGGCGCGCCCGGGAAGAACAGGACGAGCCGGGTGCGGGGATTCCGGCGCAGCGCCCCCCCGAGGACCCATCGCCAGCCCAGGAGGTGATGCACGATCACGGTGGGTACGAAGATGACGTCGAACTCTCCGTTGCCCGGCAGCCAACGGCTCATCGTGCGCCACGTGCGCCACGCGTGCAGCGGCACGCGCCCGTAGCGCTTCAGGGCCCCGGCGCCGTCGCCCATCCGGTGAAAGATCGCGTCCGGCAGGACCGGCCGGGCTTGAAGACGCTCTTGAAGAAACGGCTCGGCGCCCCGGCTGCCGAGCACCACGACCTCGTCGCCGAGCCCGCGCAGCTCGCGATGGAAGGCGCCGAGGTACTCGAACCAATGTCCTTTGCGATTGAGCAGCGAATCTTCCGCGATGAGCCAGCGCATGCGACGCGCAGGCTTGTCACCACGTTCGCCCGCTCTGGCAAGGCCTATGGAGGATGCGTTCGATCCCGGGGCAACGGCGGCGGGGGGGCGCGAACGTTCCGGAGGGAGGGTGTCGAGTGGAGGCGGCATGCGCCGGGTTGACCCGGATCGCGGGTCATGGGTCCCTTGAATCGACTCGACCCCTCCGCCGCCGCCTTGGCCGAGCCGCATTTCCCTGCCGCGCAGACCTCGGCGGAGAATTCAAGACCTCCCGTGAGGACGACGGACAGCCTCGTCGGACGCCACACCGGCCTCGTCACCTCGACCGCTCCGTTCAGAGGGGTGGCTCCGGGTGGGCTCGCGGTTCTCCGCCCTGATCGCCCCATCCCAGCGAACCCCACCGCGAATTAGGGTAAACCCCGAAGTCGCGTAAAAATCCCGGCTTGCCTCCCGCTCCCGACGCGCATTGCTTTTTCGCATCTTGCAGTCGGATCTACCCCAGGTTCTCCCCGCGATCGACTCCGCGCAGCGGCTCAGGCTCACCGTGGTGACGGCAGGTTCGTTCCTGCTCGCTGCGGTGGTCTTCTGCTACGGCGTCTTCGGCAATCTCGCCTGAACCGGGCCGTCCGGGCTCAGTCCTTGCCGAGGAGTTTGAACTCCACGGAGTCGCGCAGCGCCTGCCAGCTCGCGTCGATGATGTTGTCGCTGACGCCGACCGTGCCCCAGACCTCGCGGCCGTCGCTGGATTCGATCAGGACGCGGGTGCGGGCGTTGGCGCCTTCGCCGCCGCCGAGGATGCGCACCTTGTAGTCGCGCAGCTCGATCGCATCGATCTCAGGGTGCGCGCGCCGGATGGCGAGGCGAAGGGCCTTGTCGAGGGCGCCGACCGGGCCGGAGCACTCGGCGACGGTGTGGACCGGCTCGCCCTTGACCCGGAGTTTCACCGTGGCCTCGGAGATCAGCGAATCGACGCCCGCGCGCCGCTCGACGATGACCCGGTACCCCTCGAACTCGAAATGTTCCGCCGCACGGCCGAGGCTCCGGGCGAGCAGCAGGCGGAGCGAACCGTCGGCCGCCTCGAACTCGAAGCCGCGGTGTTCCATGTCCTTCACCTGCTCGATCACCGCACGCGTGGCGTCGGCGTCGCGGTCGAGCTCGACCCCGAGCTCCCGCGCCTTGAGGAGGAGGCTGCTGCGGCCCGCCTGATCGGAGACGAGCACGCGCGGCTGGTTGCCGACGTCGGTCGGGTTGATGTGCTGGTAGCTCCCCGCGACCTTCTTCGTGGCGTCGGCGTGGGTGCCGCCCTTGTGGGTGAAGGCGGAGCGCCCGACGAACGGCTCCTTGGGATTCGGGCGCAGGTTGGCGAGCTCGTCGGCGAAGAGGGACAACTCGCGCAGGCCCGCGAGGTTGGGCCGGCAGGCGGCGTCGACGCCCATTTTCAGGAAAAGATTGGGGAGGATGGTCGTGAGGTTGGCGTTGCCGACGCGCTCGCCGAACCCGTTGAGCGTGCCCTGGACCATGACCGCGCCCTCCTGGACGGCTCCGAGCGAAGCGGCGACCCCGACGCCGGAATCGTTGTGGGCGTGGATGCCGACGGGCGTGTCGGGGAAACGCGCGCGCACCGCCGCGGTCGCGGACCGGATCTCGTCGACGAGCCGGCCGCCGTTCGTATCGCAGAGCACGAGGAACCGCGCGCCCGCGGCCCGCGCGGCCTCCAGGGTCTCGAGCGCGTAGGCGTCGTCGTCGAAATAGCCGTCGAAGAAATGCTCCGCGTCGTAGACCACCTCCCGGCCCGCGGCCGCGAGGAACCGCACCGAGTCGCCGATCATCGCGAGATTCTCCTCCGCGGTGGTGCGGAGGACTTCGGTGACGTGGAGGAGCCAGGTCTTCCCGAAGATCGTCACGACCGGGGTCGCGGCCTCGAGGAGGAGGCGGAGCTGGGCGTCGTCCTCGGCCCGCACTCCGGCGCGCCGGGTCGAACCGAAAGCGGCGACGCGGGCGTGGCGGAGCCGGAGGTCGCGGACCGCCTGGAAGTAGGCCATGTCGCGCGGGTTCGATCCCGGCCAGCCGCCCTCGATGTAGTCGATCCCGAACTCGTCGAGCTTCCCGGTGATCCGAAGCTTGTCGGTCACGGAATACGAGATGCCCTCCCCCTGGGTGCCGTCGCGAAGTGTCGTATCGTAGATCTGGAGCATGATTCGGCGAACGAAAGCGACGACCTACCACGGCCCCCGCGGCACAACGAGCGCAAACTCCGGGCCGGGAAGCCGGCGCGGCGGGATCGTGGCGGCAAGCGTCCCGCTTGCCGAAGGCGGACGGGCGACTCCCTGCTCCCGGGCGTCGGACGCGGGGAAAGTCGCGCAGCGACTCGACGCGCCGATGCGCGCGGGATCTTCGCGTCCCTGTCCGGCAAGCGGGACGCTTGCCGCCACGTCGCGGCCCTCAGCGGTTCGTCCGCAGGAAGTCGCGGACCGCCGACGCGTCGGCGGCAAGCTCGTGGCGCACGAGCGGTCGCGCCTCGAGGGCGTCGAGGGCGGGATGGCGCGGCGTCCACCCGGTGGCGGCGGCCACGGCGTCGGGAAACTTCGCGGGGCTCGCGGTGGCGAGGACCACGCGCGGCGCTCCGGCCGCGGGCGCGGCGAACCCGCAGGCGGTGTGCGGATCGCAGGTGTACCCGTATCGATCATACACCTCGCCGAGGACCGCGCGGATGCCCTCGTCGTCGAGCCGGACCGAGCGGACCGCTCCGAGGGCGGGATGCGCGGAGCGGTAACCGCGGCCCGCCGCGATCCCGCCCATCGCGTCGCGCACGCGCGTCGGGTCGCCGCCCTCGAGGAAATGGATGTAGCGCTCGAAGTTCGACGCCGCCTGGATGTCCATCGAGGGTGCGAGGCTGGGCTCGACCGAGCCGGCGACGTACCCGCCCGTGGTGAAGAAGCGGTGGAGGATGTCGTTGCGGTTCGTCGCGACGCAGAAACGCAGGCCGGGCACGCCCATCCGGCCGAGCAGCCAGCCGGCGAGGACGTTGCCGAAGTTGCCGGTCGGGACCACGAGCTCCGCCTCGCCCACGCCGGCCTCGTCGAGCCGCAGCCGCGCCCAGAGGTGGTAGACGCTTTGGGCGAGGATGCGGGCGAGGTTGATCGAGTTGACCGCGGAGAGCCCGAGGTCCGCGACGAGGGTGCGGTCTCCGAAGAGTTCCTTCACGATCCGCTGGGCGTCGTCGAAACTCCCCGGCACGGCGATGGGGAAGACGTTGTCGACGCCGGTGCATGCCATCTGCCGCTCCTGCAGCGGTGCGACGCGCCCGAGCGGGTAGAGGATGAAGATCTTCACTCCGGGCCGTCCGTTGAGCCCGTGGATGGCGGCGGAGCCGGTGTCGCCCGAGGTCGCGCCGAGCACGGTGATCGGACGACCGCTCAGGCGGACCTGGCGTTCGTAGAGGCGGCCGAGCAACTGGAGCGCGAAATCCTTGAAGGCGAGCGTGGGCCCGTGGAAGAGCTCGAGCACCCAGAGGTCGTCGGCGAGCGGCACGAGCGGCGCCCGCTCGGGATGATCGAAGGACTCGTAGGCGGCGCCGACCATCGCGCGCAATTCGTCGGCGGGGATGTCGTCGGCGAAGAGACGAAGGAACTCGAACGCCAGCTCCTCGTAGGTGCAACCGCGCCAGTCCGCCAGCCGGTCCGCGAGGTCGGGCAGTGTCGCGGGGACGAAGAGCCCGCCGTCGGGGGCGAGCCCGGCGGCGACCGCCTCGCTGAAGCCGACGGGCGCGACGCCACCCCGCGTGCTCACGTAGCGCATCCGTCCGGTCGGGGGGGCGCTCCGGTCGACGGGGAGGGAGTCTTCCAGTCGGGGCTGGCCGCTCATGGATGGTCGGGCGTTTCCCCGCCGGCGGAGCATCGAAACGGCGGC
>DAIPIQ010000126.1:0-11899 GCA_036770745.1 Opitutaceae bacterium
CCCTGCTCTTCGCGCCGGTCGGATCGGCGTATCCGTCCACCGGAGACGATCGATGGAAGCGCTGAGGCTCTGGCTTCGCGGGCTCGCCGAGGCCGGCGTGCTGCCGGAGTTCCTCGCCTACGGCTTCGTCGTCAACGCCCTCGTCTGCGCGCTCCTGATCGGCCCGGTCCTCGGGGGACTCGGCACGCTCGTCGTGACCCGTCGGCTGGCGTTCTTCTCCCAGGCGGTGGGGCACGCCGCGATGACCGGCGTCGCGCTCGGCATCGTGCTCGGCGAACCGCCGTCCGCGCCCTACGTTTCGCTGTTCGCGTTCTGCCTGCTCTTCGCGCTCCTCCTCAACCACACCCGGCGCCGGTCGGCGCTGGCGACCGACACGGTGATCGCCGTCTTCCTCAGCGTCTCGCTCGCGGTCGGGGCCTGCCTGCTCCTCGCCGTCTCCACCCGTGCCGACGGCCACCTGCTGGAGTCGATCCTCTTCGGCTCGGTGCTCACCGTGGACGATGGCGACATCGCCGTGCTTGCGGCGATCGCCGCGGTGGCGCTCGCCGCCGGTCTGCCGCTCTTCAACCGGTTGATGGTGGCGAGCTTCAGCCCCGGGATCGCACGGGTGCGGGGCGTTCCGGTCGTGGTGCTCGACTACGCCTTCGTGCTGCTGGTCGCGCTCGTCACGGTGGCTTCGGTCAAGATCATCGGCGCGGTGCTGATCGAGGCGCTTCTCGTGATCCCCGCCGCGGTCGGGCGGAACGTCGCCCGGTCGCTGCGCGGGTTCGTGGGCTGGAGCACCGCGACGGCCACGGCGAGCGCGCTCCTCGGGATCGTCGTGCCGCTGCTCTTCGACTGGCCGCTGCCCACGGGCGGCGCGATCATCCTCGCGGCCGCGGCGCTGTTCGTGCTCTCCTTGGTCGTGCGGGCCCTTCGCGCCTCCTGATGCGCGCTCCCCTCGCATTCCTCCTCGTCCTCGCCCTCGCCGGTCTCGCGGCGGTCCTGGTCCACTCCCGCTTCGCGGAACGCGCCGCGGGAGGACCTCCGACTGCGGAACCGTTGACGATCGCGGTCGCGCACCCGGTCACCCGGTGGCTCGCCTCGGTCCTCGCGGAGGGGACGGCGCTGCGTGTCCTTCCGGTGGATACGTCGCGCGAACAGACGCCGGGCCTGGAGGCGGTCGACGCGGTGCTCGGCCTGCGCTCGCTCCATCCCGGTGATCCGCTCTTCCCACGGGCGCGCGCCGCCCGGATCACGGTGCTCGAGATCGACGCGGCCCTCGGGCCCGATCTGCGCACGCCGGTCGTCGCCGCGCCGCCGGCGGCGTTCGAAGCCTGGCGCGACCGCGCCGGGCCTGGCCTCGTCGGGCTCGGTTTCGCCAATCTCGAGCGGATGCTCGGGCATGTCGCCGCGGAGTTCGCGCGCGCAGCCCCGGCCGAGGCGGGGATCGTCGCGGCGAATCTGGAGCGGGCGCGGATCCGCCTCGAGGGGCTGCGACGGAGCACCCTGCGAGCCGCGGCCGCCGCCGAGCATCCGGTCGTCGCCACGACGACCGACGCGTTTCGGCCGCTCGCGAGCGAACTGGGGCTGGAGATCGCGGGCGTGTTTCCCAGGGAGCCGTTCTTCTGGGGCGACGCCGATACGGAGGCGTTGCTTGGCGCGATGCGCTCCGAGGCGGTCACGGTGGTTTTCGCCCATTGGGAACTCCCCGCGCCGGCGCGCGAGGCGGTGCGGGCGGCCGGCGGGAGGATCCTGCTTCTGGACGACCCCGCCGTCGCTCCCGGAGCGGATCCGTGGGGCGTATTGGAGGCGCGGTTCGAAGAGCTGGCCGCGGCGTGGTGAGCCGCACACCGGCGCGTCAGGCGTCCGCGGGGTGGGCGTCGATCAACGCAAGCAACGCGGCCGTGTCCGCGAGATCCTCGAGCACGGCGGTCGGTTGGAGCGCCGCGAGCTCGGCCGCGGAATGACCGCCCGTCGCGACGGCGATCGTGCACGCGCCCAGCGCGCGCCCGCAGGCGATGTCGTGCGGGGTCTCGCCGATCACGAAGGTGTGTTCCGGGGCGAACGCGTGCGCGTGGTGCGCGCGCGCCCGGGCCAGCGCGTGCGGGCCGAGGTCGTCGCGGTGGGCGCTCTCGTCGCCCCACGCGCCGAAGGGGAAGAACCGCCAGAGGTCGAAGTGCGCGAGCTTGAGGCGCGCGGCCTGTTCGAGGTTTCCGGTGAGGAGGCCCTGGGCGAGGTCGGGGCGCGCGGCGACGGCCTCGATCGCGGCGCGCGCCCCGGGGGTGAGCGCGGGCTCGCAGCGGGCGAGTTCGGGCCCGAGCGCCGCGACGAGGTGTTCGAGAAGGCGGCGCTCCTCCGCCTCGCCGGGCCCCAGGCCGTGGCTCGCGAGCAGGGCGCGGGCGATCCCGCGATCGGTGCGGCCGGCGAGCTCCAGACCGTCGATCGCCCCGTCGACACCGAAACCCGTCCGCAGCGCCGCGACGAGTGCGCGGGCGCCACACCCGCGACCGAGGAACAGCGTCCCGTCGATGTCCCACAGCAGGAGCTTGCGGCGGAGGCTCACGGAAAGAGGGCGAGGGCGGCCGCGAGGGAGAAGGCGGAAAGCATCGTGCTCAGGGCGATCGAGGTCGCGGCGAGCCCCGGATCGCCCCGGAGCCGGGTCGACATGATGAACGAAACCGTCGCCGTCGGCGTTGCGCAAAGCACGACGACCAACGCGGTGTCGATCGGCGAGAACCCGGCGAGTCGCGCCCCCGCCCAGCCCGCGAGGGGCGCGACGCCGACCTTGAGCAGCGACGCGAAGAGCGCCCCGCGCAGGTGGATCCCGAACGGAGCCAGGGCGATCGTGCCGCCCACGCCGAAGAGCGCCGCCGGCACCGCGGTCGCACCGATGATCTCCAGCGTCGTCTCGAGCGCCGAGGGCGGGCGCCAACCGACGCGGGAGGCGACCAGACCGGCGACGATTCCGAGCACGAGCGGGTTGGTCGCGATGCTCCGGACGATGCCGGCCCATCCGACGCGCGAGGGCGGGCCGTCGCCGGCGAGCTCCACGACGATCGCGAGGATGTTGTAGACGATCATCACCGGCGCGACGACCACCGCGACCAGCGGGACGATCTCCGCGGCCGGCGCCGGCGCCCCCGGTTGGGAGAAGAAATACCCGAGCACCGGAAGTCCGACGAAGGCGAGATTGCCGCGGAAACCCACGTGGGCGAACGTGCCCGCCGGCAGCCGCAACATCCGGGCGGACGCCAGCCCGAGGAGCAACGCCGCCACCGAGGCGGCCACCACGATCGCGGCGAGATGGAGCGGTCGGGCGTCGAGCGCCGGGGCCCGGCTCACGCTCAGGAAGAGCAACCCCGGCATCGCCACGAAGTAGGCGAGCGCACTCAGACCACGGAGAAACGCCGGGTCGAAGAAGCCCGTCCGCGTGAGGACGTAGCCGAGCGCGACCAGGAGAAAGATCGGGAGAAGCGACTCGAGGATGCCCACGCGGACCGCGAGCATGCGCCCGCGGGCGCCGCCCTTTCAATCCCGGACCCCGCCCCGCCGGCCTCAGGCCGCGCGGAAACGCGGACCGCGCGACACCTGCCGCTTCAACCGGATCGTCAGCACACCGTCCTTCAACACCGCTCCGATGCGGCCGGTGTCGACCCCGTGCGGCAGGGGGATGCGCAACCGGTAGTCGGGCAGCGCACCCGCGAGGTTCGCCGGCTGCCAGTTGGCGAGGACGGGCTGCCTGCGGTGTGCGACGACGATCAACTCGTTGCCCTCGACCGCGAGCTCGACGTCGCCCGGCTGCACGCCCGGCGCGAGCACCTCGATCTCGAACCCGTCTTCACGGGTGTGCCAGGTGAAGCGCGGCTGACAGAAACCTTCTTCGCGGGAACGGGACTTGGAAAAGGAGGGAAGGATGCGACTGCCGGGACGAGACATGAGGAAAGACTCCAATGGAGAGGGGTGAACGGGATCCGGACGCCGGACGCGGCGTCAGCGACGGATCGAAACGCGCAGGTCGTGGTCGCCGACCCGCGCGCCGCATTGTCGTCGTTTCGTGGAGACGACGGCCGCGGCGGGACGGGAAAAGGGAAGGCGGATCATGACTGGTTTCACCATCGGTGAGAGGACGCGGGTGTTAAGCGCCTTCCATGCCACCTCGGAAAAGATCACGTGACGATCGTGGCGGCGCGGTGACGGCGGGGCGCGGCTCAGGCAAGGCTTTACCGAAGCGCGTGCCGGGCCTAGGAGATGTGGCTTCGACGTCGCCGGCCCGGATCGCCCGCCGTCCCTCAACCCCGCCCATGAACCCCGCCCCTCGCTCTTCTCGCAGGACCTTCCTCCATTCCGGCCTCGCCAGGATCCTCGCCGCCTCGGCGGCGCCGATGTTCTCGAGTTCGCGGTTGTTCGGGCAACAGGCCCCTTCGCGCCGCGTCTCACTCGGTTTCATCGGCGTCGGCACGCACGGACTCGGCGTCAATCTGAAGGCGTTCCTCCAGGAGACGGACTGCGTCGCGCGCGCCGTCTGCGACGCCTTCCGCTCCCGCACGGCCAGGGCCAGGGAGACCGTCGACCAACACTACGGCAACCGCGACTGTCTCGCCTTCGCCGACTTCCGCGAGGTGCTCGCGCGCGACGACATCGACGCGGTCGTGATCTCCACGCCCGACCAGTGGCACGTGCCGATGTCGCTCCTCGCGCTGGAGGCCGGCAAGATGGTCTTCTGCGAGAAGCCCACGCTCACGATCGCCGAGGGGCGCGAGCTCGCCGACGCCGTGCGGGCGCGCGGCGCGGTCTTCGCCACCGGATTGGAGGACCGCTCGATCGTCCACTACCACAAGATGGCCGAGGCCGTCCGCAACGGCGCCATCGGCGAACTCCGGCGCATCCTCGTGGGCCTTCCGGTCAAGCCGGTCGTTCCCCTCGAGGCCCCGGCCCCCGTGCCGGAGGATCTGGATTTCGACCTCTGGCTCGGCCCCGCCCCGGAGCGGGAGTATTCTCCGTCGCTGACCGAGCCCGACGGTTGGCGGCAGATCCGGGAATTCTCCGGCGGCACGCTCACCGACTGGGGCGCGCACCTCATCGACACCGCCCAGGTGGGCAACTTCGCCGAGGACACCGGCCCGGTGGCGGTGCGCGGCAGCGGGGTGATCCCGCCGGACTCGATGAACAGCGTGCCGCACACCTACCAGCTCGAGTACACCTACGCCAACGGAGTGACGATGGAGGTGCGTTCCGACGTGCCGTCGATCCGCTTCGAGGGCACCGAGGGCTGGGTCGGCAACACCGGCTGGCGCGGCCGGCTGGAGGCGAGCGATCTCGACATCTACCGCCGCACCTACGAACCGGCGACGAACAAGCTCTGGCCGCGACCGCCCTTCGAGCACCGCGATTTCCTCGACGCGATCCGCGACGGCAAGCCGCCGATCTACACCGCCGAGGCGCTCCACCGGCTCAGCACGGTGATGCACATCGGGTCGATCGCGATGGAACTCGACCGGCCCCTGCGCTGGGACCCGGTGCGGGAAACCTTCGACGATGCCGAGGCGGACGCGCTCCGCAGCCGCGAGCGTCGGACTTCGTGGGCGCGATGAGGCTTTTCCGGACCCTCCTCCTTGGCGGGAGCCTGCTCGTCATCGCGGTCGCGGCCCTGGCGGACGAGGCTCCGCGCCGGCTCTTTTTCGCGTTCGACAACGGCGTCGGCCGGGGCGAGTGGACGCCCGAGCGGCAGGCCGCGACGCTCGCGGAGCTGGGGTACGACGGCATCAGTTATTCGGGCTTGAAGGACCTCGACGAGAGGCTCGCGGCCTGCGACCGCCGCGGCCTGCGGGTCTTCAACCTCTACGTGGGGGCGACGCTCGGGCCCGGCGGGCCGACGTTCGATCCGCGCCTGCCCGAGGCGATCCGGCGGCTTCGCGGACGCGACACCGCCCTCTGGCTCTTCATCCAGGGCACGGCGGACGACGCCGAATCCCAGGCCGTGGCGGTCGTGCGCACCATCGCCGACCTCGCCGCCGCCTCGGGTCTTCGGGTCGTCCTATATCCGCACTTCCGGTTCCACGTCGAGCGCGTCGAGGACGCGGTGCGGATCGTGCGCGCCGCGGGCCGGGCGAACGTGGGCGTCACCTTCAACCTCTGCCACTTCCTGAGGGTCGACGAGGAGCGCCACCTGCGCGCCCGCCTCGTCGAGGCGCTGCCGCTGGTGGAGTTCGTGAGCCTCAACGGGGCGGACGCCGGCGACACCCGCGCGATGGGTTGGGATCGGCTCATCCAACCGCTCGATCGCGGGACGTTCGATGTCGCGGGTCTGCTCGCGCTGCTCGACGAGCTCGGTTACCGGGGACCGGTCGGGTTGCAGTGTTATCAGGTCCCGGGCGATCCCGTGGAGAACCTGCGCCGCTCGATGACGGCCTGGCGGGAGCTCGAGGTCATCAGGCGATCCGTCGGATCCGCCCAAGTGGTCGGATCGGACTGATCTTCAGAGCGGCGCCGTGCCCTTGCACTCCGGGTACTTCGTGCAGCCCCAGAACTGGCTTCCGGGGGTCTTGCCGGCCTTGGCGGTGCGGAGCGCCATGAGGGCACCGCACTGCGGGCATTTCGGGGGAAGATCCGTCCGATTGGTCCGATCCGACGGATCGGTCTGATCTTTTTTCCTCTGCTTCAGCCGCTCGGTCGCGAGCTGCTCGGAGTAGCCGCCTTCGGAAATGAAGGCCGCCTCCAGCGCCGCGATCTGGCGGTCGAGCAGGTAGTTCGCCTGGTGGATGAGGCAGATGAGGGCGTTGGCCCGCACGGCGGGGTCGGCGTGGTCGAGCCAGCGTGAGTAGAGAGACCAGCGCTGCTGGTCGTTGAGATCGGTCAGATCAGTCGGATCCGCCCGATCGGTCCGATCTTTCCGGGAGGCCACCGCCCGCACGGCACTCGCCTCCGCGCTGTCGGGCGCCCACGCCGGCAGCCGGCGGTGGCGCAGGTAGTCCTCGTAGTCGAGCAGCAGTTCTTCGAGGCTGGCGCGGGCCACGTTCACCAGGCGGAGCTCGGTTTGGGAGGAGGTCGCGGAGGCGCGGCTGCCCTCGGCGATGTTCTGCCGGCCCGAGCGCGCCGCCTGCACCATCTGGTCGACCGTGCGGGAGCGGGCATCGAGGAACTTTTCGCAGAACCACACCGTGGCGTCGTAGATGAGCGTGGCCGTCTGGAAGCTGGCGGTCTTCCGGTAACCGCCGCTCGGGCGCAGCTTCTTGTGGGGGCCTTCCATCAGATCGGTCCGATCGGTCGGATCAGCCTGATCCGACCGATCCGCCTTGGCGAGCGCGCGGCGCCGGGCGCGTCAGGGATTCGCGGCGCCGGCGGGCTGGAGTCGGCGAAGCGCGAGCTGGCCGCGGCGCGCGTGGTCGATCGCCTCGCTCAACACGCGCACCGATTCCTGCGGGGCGTGGAAGCCGACGGAGTTTTCCGCTTCGACGAAATCGAGGAGGAACGTCGCCTTGCGCTGGAGGTCGCGGGCCGACTCGAGGTCGGCCACGGGGGCGCCGGCGGCCTGGGCGGCCTTCAGGTCGGTGATCAGTTCCATCAGCGCGTCCATCGCCCGGTCGCGGGTCTCGTAGGTGCGCTGCTGGATCGTCTCGACGCGGGCGATCAGCTCGGCCTCGGGCACGGTGTGGCAGGTCTGGCAGGCGCGGTTGACGTTGAGGAGCGGGCTGCGCACCTGGTGGTCGCTGATCTTGTGCGCGCCGACGCGTTTGTAGGGCATGTGGCAGTCGGCGCAGGACACCCCGGCGCGGGCGTGGATGCCCTGGCTCCACATCTCGAACTCGGGATGCTGGGCCTTGAGGGCGGGGGCGCCGGTCTCCTTGTGGGTCCAGTCCTTGAACCCGACGTCGTCGTAGTAGGCGAGGATCTCCTCGGCGCGGATGCCGTTGGCCCACGGGTAGGTGAGGCGCTTCTCGGGGCCCTTGAAGTAGTACTCCACGTGGCACTGGGCGCAGACGAAGCTGCGCATCTCCTGGCGCGTGGCCATCGTGTTCACGTCGTAGTCTTCGACGCCCTGATGCCGCTTGAGTGCGGCGATCCCCTCCATGAACGCGGGGCGGGTGATGCGCAGGGCCATCGTCTGCGAGTCATGGCAGTCGATGCACGCGATGGGATGGTCGACGAGTTTCGTGGCCTCGGCGTAGGGCAGCGCGTTGACCACGGCGAAACCCTTCATCAGGTCGCCCTCGCCGGCGTGCTTGTGGGCGACGTAGGTGGAGGCGTGGCAGTTGAGGCAGGCTCCGGGCTGCGGCACGGCCTGGCGGCCGGTGAGGCGTTGGTCCTCGAGCATGTAGGCGTGGCCGCGCTCCTCGCGGAAATCGAGGGCGAAACCGTAGCCGGCCCACATCGTCTTCAGGCGCGGATCCTCCTCGAGTTTGGAGCGGGTGACGAACGCGCGGGGATCGGCGTCGGTGGGCGTGCGGGGCAGCGCCTCGCTTCCGCCGTGGCGGGTGCGCTCCTGGTCGACGGTGCGGAGGTAGTCGTCGTACTGAAGGGGGAAGTTCTTCCCCCAGACCGCGGGATCGGTCGTGTCGTCCGTGAGCTCGACTACGCGGAAGAACGGGTTCCTCCCCTCCTGTTTGCGCTCGAAGATGTTCGTGAGCAGGGCGAGGCCGGCGACGGCGGCGAACGTGAAGAACAGGATCGTCAACACGAGGCGCGGGACGATCTTGCGGCGGGGAAGCTCGGCGGGTGCGGATTCGGGCGTGGGCATGGCGGGGACGGGAGGGATGGTGGTTTCAGCGGGGATGGCCGACCTCGCGGTGGCATTGGATGCAGGAAAGGCGTTGCTCCGGGCCGGTGAGCAGGCCGTGGCCGTGGATCGCCTCGGTGAGCTCCTCGTGGCAGCGGCGGCACCGGGCCTCGGTCACGCGACGACTCGACTCGCGGGCGCGGATCACGTCCGGGTGGCCGCCGGTGGTGAAGTAGAACGAGTGCCAGAAACCGTTCTCCGCCTTCACGAGGTATTTCGGGATGAACGCGTGGGGCGTGTGGCAGTCGTTGCACGAAGCGACGTGCCGGTGGCCCGACTTCATCCAGCCGTCGTACTGCGGCTGCATCACGTGGCAGTTGGCGCAGGCCGCGGGATCGTCGACGAGGTAGGAGCCGCCCTTGGCGTAGAGGAACGTGTAGGCGCCCACGCCGAGTGCGAGGCCGCAGGAGGCTCCGACGAGGGCGATCAGCAGGGTGCGCGGGGTCATGGTGCCGGCTCCAAGCATCGGGAGGGGTCCGTCGGAGCGCGAGGGAGTGTGCCCGCGGACTTGATCCAGATCAAGAATGCATGGTGGTGGCCGCGTCGTCCTTCGCGGCTCGCCAAGGCCCGCGGTCGCGCGAACATCACGGCCCGTGGACTGGCTGCTCTCGCTGCAACAAACCTCGCCGATCGCGCACGGCCTGCTCGTCCTCTGTCTCGTGACGGTCGCCGGGCTCGCGCTTGGCAGCCTCAAGGTGCGGGGGGCCGGGCTCGGGGTCGCGGGCGTCCTGTTCTCGGGGATCGCGCTCGGGCACCTCGGTTGGAACCTCGACCCGGAAGTGCGTCATTTCCTGCGCGAGTTCGGGCTCATCCTCTTCGTCTACACGATCGGGATGCAGGTCGGCCCGGGCTTCTTCGCATCGCTGCGCCGGCACGGGCTGCCGCTCAACCTCGCGGCCGCGACGATCGTACTGCTCGGGGCGGGTCTCACCCTCGCGCTCTCGCGCCTCCTGCATCTCGACATGGCGGTGGCGGTCGGGGTCTTCGCGGGGGCGACGACGAACACCCCGTCGCTCGGCGCGGCGCAGGAGGCGCTGCAACATCTTCCCGGGATCGATCCGGCGCGAGCGGCCCTGCCGGGCCTCGGCTACGCGGTGGCGTATCCCTTCGGGATCGTCGGGATCATCCTCTCGATGCTCGCGTTGCGGGCCGTCTTCGGCGTCGACCTGGCGCGGGAGCGGGTCGCCTTCGAGGCCGCGCAGCGCGCCGGCCGTGCGCGGCTCGAACGCCGCACCCTCGTCGTCGCCAACCCCAACCTCGACGGCCTCGCCCTGCGCGACGTGCCCGGGCTCGCGGCCGGAGGGGTCGTGGTCTCGCGTATCCGCCGCGTGGATGCGCGGGAGGTCGGGCCGGCCTCGCCGGAGACCGTGCTGCGCGCGGGCGACGCGCTGCTCGCCGTCGGTGAACCGCGCCGGCTGGAGGAGCTGCGGCTCGTCGTGGGCCGGGCCTCCGACGAGGATCTGACCGCGGCGCCGGGGCCGGTCGCACAGCGGCGCATCGTCGTGACCCGGCGGGAGGTGGTCGGGCGGCCGCTGGGCGAGCTCGCGCTCGACACGCTGGCGGGCGTGGCGGTCACGCGGCTCACCCGGGCGGACGTCGAGCTCCCGGCCTCGCCCGACCTGCGGCTGCAGTTCGGCGACATGCTCAACGTCGTCGGCTCGTCCGACGCGCTCGAGCGGGCGCGCGAGGCCCTCGGTGATTCCGTGCGACAGCTCAACCACACCGGCCTCATCCCCGTTTTCGTCGGCATCGCCCTGGGCGTGCTGCTCGGGAGTCTCCCGGTGTCGGTCGCCGGCATGCCGGCTCCGTTGCGCCTCGGGCTGGCGGGCGGTCCGCTGCTCGTGGCGATCGTCCTGAGCCGGATCGGCCGGGTGGGCCCGCTGCTCTGGTACATGCCGGTCAACGCCAACGTCCTCCTCCGCGAGCTTGGCATCCTGCTCTTCCTCGGCTGCGTGGGGCTGACGGCCGGGGCGCACTTCGTGGAGACGCTCACCTCCGGCGACGGCTGGCGCTGGATGGCCGCCGGTGCGGTGGTCACGGTCGTGCCGCTGCTGCTCGTCGGCGCGATCCTGCGGGTGTTTCTGCGGACGAACTTCCTCTCCCTCTGCGGTCTGCTTTCGGGGAGCATGACCGACCCGCCGGCGCTTGCCTTCGCCAACGCCGTGAGCGGCTCCGAGGCCCCGTCGGTCGCCTATGCGACCGTGTATCCGCTCACGATGCTCCTGCGGATCGTGACGGCGCAGGTGCTCGTGCTGGTCTTCGTCGGATGAGGCGGAGGGTGGGCCGAGGGATGAACTTGCCGTCGCCCCCCGGTCGGCGTCCCTTGGCCCGGTGGATTTCACCAAGGTCATCGAGGAGGTCGGCGGGGCCTTCGATCGCGAGGGGATCCGCTACGCCCTGATCGGCGGCTTCGCGATGGCGCTTCGTGGCGTCCAGCGGGCGACGGTCGACATGGATTTCGTCCTTCTTCTCGACGATCTGCCCCGTGCCGACGCGATCCTCCTGGGGGCGGGCTACGAGCGGGTGTTCCGCTCGGAAAACGTCTCGCACTACCAGAACCCCGCCGAGGAGCTTGGCCGCATCGACATCCTGCACGCGTTCAGGGAGGCTTCGGTGGGTATGCTGGCGCGGGCGGACCGTCTCGCGATCGCCTCCGGTCGTTCGCTTCCGGTCGTCCGCATCGAGGATCTGGTCGGCTTGAAAATCCAGGCCGCGGTCAACGATCCGGCCCGCGCGACGGCGGATTGGGCCGACATCGAATCGCTGATCCGATCAGCGGCGGAGCAGCGGGTGGCGATCGACTGGGATCGCATCGGGGACTTTCTCGCGCTCTTTGACTTGGGGCGACGCTTGGGCGAAATGAAGCTCTGGCATGAGCCGGCTGACCAAGGAGGAGATTGAAGCGCTGCGTGCGGCGGCCGGCGGTGATTTCACGCAACCGCCGCTTCGCCCGCACGAGCGTTTCGTGGCGCCGACGCCCGAGGCGCGGGCGCGGTTCATCGAGTTCTGCACGCAGGCTTCGCGTTTCCACAAGGGCGTGAAACCCGTGCGCTTCGGCGGCCGGCACTGGAAGCTGTAGAGAGGTCCTGAATTCTCCGGCGGGGTCTTCACGGCAGGGAAATGCGGCTCGGCCAAGGCGGGCGC
>DAIPIQ010000008.1:0-21723 GCA_036770745.1 Opitutaceae bacterium
GGTCGATGCGGGGGTTCACGCCGCGGTTGTAGGCCCCGAGGTTGATCAGGTCCTCGTTGCGGCGGTGGGTCGCGAGCAGGTCGCGGGCCTCGCTGGTGAGCGTCCATTCGTCCGGCGCGCAGATGTCCTGCCCGAGCCGGCTGATGCTCTCCAGGGTGTCGATCGCGGGGAAGTGATTGGCGGTGGCGAGCGCCCGGCTGAGGACGAGGTGTCCGTCGAGGATGCCGCGCACCGCGTCGGCGATGGGCTCGTTCATGTCGTCGCCCTCGACCAGGACGGTGTAGAACGCGGTGATCGATCCGTCGGCGGAGTTGCCGGTGCGCTCGAGGATGCGGGGCAGCACGGAGAAGACCGACGGGGTGTACCCGCGGCTCGTCGGCGGCTCGCCGACGGCGAGCCCGATCTCGCGCTGGGCCATCGCGAAGCGGGTGACGGAGTCCAAGAGGAAGAGGACCTCGCGCCCGGCGTCGCGGAAGCTCTCGGCGATCGCCGTGGCGAGATGGGCCGCACGCAGGCGCACCGGAGCGGACTGATCGGAGGTGGCGACGACCACGACCGAACGCGCCATGCCCTCGGGGCCGAGATCTTTTTCGATGAACTCGCGGAGCTCGCGACCGCGCTCGCCGACGAGGGCGATGACGTTCACGTCGGCCTTGCCGCCCCGGGCGAGCATGCCGAGCAGGGTCGACTTGCCGACGCCGCTGCCGGCGAAGATGCCGAGGCGTTGACCACGACCGACCGGGCAGAACGCGTCGATCGCCTTCACGCCGGTCTCGAACGGGGCGCGGATGCGACGGCGCAAGAGGGGATTGGGCGGCTGGCGGCGCAGCGAGCCGGCCTCGCGCACGCCGAGCGGCCCTCGATCGTCGATCGGCCGGCCGAGGCCGTCGAGCACGCGACCGAGCAGGCCCGGGCCGAACGGCACGGTGTTGTGCTGCGCGCCGAGGCGCACCTCGCAGCCGGGATGGATGCCCTCCATCTCGCCCAGCGGCATGAGCAGCACGCGGTGTTCGCGAAACCCGACGACCTCGGCGAGCACGTGCATCGGGTGGCGGGGCGAACGGATCTCGCACACGGCCCCGAGACGGGCGTGCGGACCGTCCGATTCGATGAGGAGACCCCTCACCTCGGCGACGCGCCCGATGCGTTCGAGCGTGGGGGCCGCGTCGAGCCGGCGGGTGAACTCCGCGATCCACTCGGTGCGCGGGGGCGTCATGCCGATCCGGCCAGGGTGGCCTCGAGGCGATCGATCTTGTTGAGGAGGCGCGCGTCGATCTTGCCGAAACGCGTCACCGCCTGGCTGTCGCCGCGCGCGAGGGACTCGTCGGCGACGAAGCGCAGGCCCGGATGCTCCGCGGCGAACCGCGGCTCGAAGCGCTGGACCAGCGCGAGATCGGCCGGGTGCAGTCGCACCTCGATCGGTCCGGTGTCGGGCCCGATCTCGGCGAGCAGTTCGCCGACCACGGCGTCGACCAGGGCCTCGTCGATCTCGATCCGGGCGAGCACGCGACGGAGCGCGGCCATCGCGAGGCCGGGGAGCGCGGTGCGCACCTCGGCCACCGCGGCCGCCACGGCCTCCTCCAGCGAGCGGAAAAGGTGCGCGCGGAGCTGGTTGACCTCGTCGCGCTGGTCGAGGATCTGCTGGTTGCTCCGCGCCGCGCCGTCGGCGGAACCGCGACGAAACGCCTCCTCGATCCGCGCGTTCATCTCGTCCGTGGAGACGCCCGCCGCGCCGTGGGCGACGAGACGGACCGAGCGCAGGGGCCTCGGAAAGCGGACGGCCTCAGGCGACGACATTGCCGCCTCCGCGATCGAGCGAGATCTCCTCCTGTTCCTCCAGCCGCCGCACCACCTGGATGATGCGGTCCTGGGCGGCGTCGACCTCCTTGGCGCGGACGGAGCCGAGCATCTCGAGCTCCTCCTTCAGCGTCTCGGCGGCCCGCTTCGAAAGGGCGCCGGAGACCGCGTCACGCAGCATCGGCGTGGCCGTCTTGAGGGCGAGCACGAGGTCGTTCGTGTCGACCTCGCGCATGATCCGCTGGAGATCCTTCTGCTCGAGGCGCACGAGATCGGCGAAGCCGAACATCTTCTTGCGGATCGCCGCGCCGAGCTCCGGGTCGCGCTGCTCGAGCCGCCCGAGGATCTGTTTGCTGTTCTCCTTGTCGAGGACGTTGAGGATCTCGGCGCCCATGCGCACGCCGCCGCTGGCGTGCATCATCACCTTCGTCTTGTGGGCGTTCTGGGTGATCGAACGCGCCACCTTGCTGACGAGCTCGACCGACGTGCTGTTGAGCGTGCTGAGGCGCTCGAGCACCTCGTCGCGCACCTCGACCGGCATCTGGGTGATGATCGAGGCGGCCTTGGCGGGCTCGACGTAGGAGAGGATGAAGGCGACCGTCTGCGCCTGCTCGCCCTTGAGGAGGTTGAAGATCTGGCGCGGCTCCATCTCCTCGATGTCCTTGAGTCCGTCGGCCGAGTGGCTGCCCGGCGCGATCTTCTCGAGGATGCTCGCCGCCTTGGTGTCGCCCTTCGCGAGCTCGAGGGTGCGGCGCGCGAAGCCCGCCCCGCCCGTGAGCGAGCCGGCGCTCGCCCCGATCACCGAGCTGAACTCGGCGATCACGCGCTGCTGGATCGCCTTGTCGATGACTTCGAAGCTGGTCATCTCCTTGCAGATCGCCTCGATCTCCGCGTCCTCGAACTGGCGCAGGATCTCCGCCGCGAGTTCCGGGCCGATGACGATGAGGAAGATCGCGAGCTTCTGGAGCTTGGTGAGTTCGTCGAAGTTGATCGCGGCCATGGGCAGGGTCCCGGTTACTTCTGCTCCGCCGACATCCACTCCTTGAGCGTGAGCCCGACGTTGCCGGGCTTCTGACGGATCATCTCGTTGAGCAGCTCGGGAGTGATGCCGGCCTCCAGCTCGCCGGTGCGCCCGCGGCCTTCGCCGGGCGTGTAGAGCTCGAGCGAAGGGGCCTCGGCGCGGGTCTTCTTCAGGAGACGGAGGAAGAGGAGGAAGGCCGCGCCCGCGAGCAGCACGACGAGTCCCTTCTGGCCGAGCTCGAGCCACGAGTGCATCCGCACTTCGCGCGAGACCACATCGACCTGCTCGAGCATCGGGTCGGGCGCGAAGTCGACCTCCTGGACCGTGACGATCTGATCGAGGGTCTGGCCTCGCGGCGGCACGACGCCGAGGGCGTTCACCACCATCCCGCGCAACGCCTCCAGCTCCTCGGCCGAACGCGGCTGGACGGCCCGCGACTCGCCGGCGCCCGTGGCGCGCGACGCGACGAACACCGCCGCCGTCATCCGGCGGATCTCGCCGGGGTTGCGGACGGTGCTGATCGTCGAGCGTCCGATCTCGTAGGCTTCGGTCCGCGTCTTGCGGACCTGTTGTGAATTGTTCGTGGGACCGGCGGCGGGGCCCGCACCCTCCTCCTCGCCGGCGTTGGCGGCGACGCCGACGACGCCCTGCGTCCGCGTCTCCGACGAGGTCGTCGAGTCCTCGGTGATGCTGGAGTTGCGCAGGATCTGACCCTCGGGGTCGAAGCGCTCCTCGGTGACGGTCGAGCTCGTCGTGTCGACGTCGACGGAGACGCGCACGACGGCGTTCGAGGCGCCGAGCACGGTGGCGAGCATCGACTCGACCTTGCGCCCGTAGTAGTCCTCGAGGCTCTTGCGGTAGCGGAGCTGGCCGGCGGTGAGGCCGCCGCCGACGCCGTCCTGGCGGAGCTCCTCGCTGAGGACGTTGCCGCGGTTGTCGACCACGACCACGTCGTCGACGCGCAGCCCCTCGACGGCGTTGGCCACGAGCGAGCGGATCGAGCTCACGGCCTCGGTCGCGAGCCGGTTGCCGCCGGAATCGACCAGCACCGAGGCGGTCGAACGGCGGTTGGCGTCGGTCACGAGCAGCCGGTTCTCCGGCATGACGACCATCACGCGGGCGGAGCGGACGCCGTTCATCTGGCCGATCGTGCGCGCCAGTTCGCCCTGGATGGCGCGCAGGTAGTTGGTGCGCTGGACGAAGTCGCTGATCCCGAAATTGCCGCGGTCGAAGATCTCGAAACCGACGGAGCCGCCGGTCGGCAGGCCCTTCGTCGCCATGTCCATGCGGGCGCGATGGACCTCGGCGCGGGGCACGTGGATGGCCGTGCCGCCCGCGCCCGACTGGTAGGGTATCCCCTGCGCGTCGAGGGCGGCTGCGATCTCCGCCGCATCCTTCGGATCGAGCCGGCCGTAGAGCAGCTGCATGTCCGGCCGCGAGGACCAGACGAGCACCCCGGCCATGACGGCGACCACGGTGGCGGCGGCGAGGGCGAGCGAGATCTTCTGGTTGAGCCCGAGCTGTTTCCAGACCGAGGCGAGTTGGGTGAGCAGTTGGGACATCGAAGGTCAGCGTCGGTCGGTCGCGCTCAAACGGGCATGCGCATGAGTTCCTGGTAGGACTCGACGAGTTTGTTGCGCACCTCCACGAGCAGGCTGAACGACAGGCCCGACTCCTGCATCGCGATCATCGAACGATGGATGTTGTCCGACTCGCCGACCATGAGCTTGCGGACCTCGCCGTCGGCGACCTTCGATTTCTCGTCGACCGCGCGCACGAGCCCTCCGACGAGGTCGGAAAAGGCGCCGGAGCCGGACCGCTCGACGCGACCCGGTGCGGCCTCCAGCCCGTCGATCCGACCGGGTGCGATCGGCGCGGCTTCGAGCGCGCTCTGAGGGCGGATCAAGGCGGAGGGCGCGAGGCCGGAGGAGACGGGGTCGATCATGGCGCGGCGTCGAAGGAGGTGGAATCAGCGGCCGATCTGCAGGGCCCGCTGCGCCATCTGGCGGGCCGTTCGGACCACGGAGAGGTTGGCCTCGTAGGCGCGGGAGGCGGAGATCAGGTCGACCATCTCGTGGGAGAGATTGACGTTGGTCATGCGGACCATCCCGCTTTCATCCGCATGCGGATGACCGGGCATGTGGATCACCTGCCCCGGCGTGGGATCGGCCCGGATTTCGCCGACCCGGACGCTCGGCCGCAGGCCTCCGCCCTCGGAGCCGCCCGCTTCGCGCAACCGGGCCTCGAACGTCACCACCCTGCGCTGGTAGGGCTCGCCGTCGGGGCCGCGGGTCGTCTGGACGTTGGCGATGTTCTGGCCGATGACGTCGAGCCGCACCTTCTCCGCGGAGAGCGCGTCCGCCGTGACGGCGATTGCCGGAAGGATGTTCATGAGGGTGCGTGTAGGGGCTTACTGGATGCGCCCGGTGATCGCGGTCTTGAGGCGCTTGAGGGAGTCGCTCGCGTACTGGGCGAGGAACTCGAACTCCATCGAGTTGCGGTTCATCTCGAGCAGTTCGCGGTCGACCTGGATGTTGTTCCCGTCGGGGCGCACCGCGGTCGCGTGCGGATCCTGGGCGAGTTTGGGGACGATCCGCTCGAGGTTCGCCTGGTCGGGACGGGCGGCGTAGTCCGCGAGCTTCACCGCGAAATCCGGGGCGAGGTCGACGCGCTTGAAGCCCGGCGTCTCGACGTTGGCGATGTTGGTGGCGAGGGCCTCGTGCCGGAGCGCCGCCGCGTCGAGCAGGCTCTTCGCCAGCTCGTAGTTGTCGCGGCCCAACACGTGATCGATCATGCCCGGCCGAAAGCACGGCATGTGCCCGACCTTTTTGTGCGGCGCGTTACCGACTGTCCTCCAGTCTTTTGCGTCGTTTTACTTTTTTCCCAGACACCTCCCCGCCGGTTGCCCCGGAAGTTTGTGCCGACCCTTCGGGCAGTCCTTGCCGCGCACCGGACGGGCCGGGCGGAGGTCTTGCGTGGCGCCCGGATTTCGACGCACCGCGGGATTGCCCCGGGGACGGCCCGGGTTTCACGATCAAAGCCGCCCCGCCCCGACCGATTCACCTCAACAACATGGGCCAGAGCGAAGATCCCCGTCCGCGCATCCTCATCCTCGACGACGACGAGATCGTCCTGCTGGCCATCAAGGAGACCCTGGCGCGGGAGCACTACGACGTCTCGTCCTTCTCCAGCGCCACCGCCGCGCTGGAGGCGCTGAAGTCGGGCGCGTTCGCGGTGATCGTATCCGATCAGCGGATGCCGGAGATGAGCGGGCTGGATTTCCTCGCCGCCTCCAAGGCGACCCAGCCGAACGCCTCTCGCATCCTCATCACCGGCGTCCTCACCCTCAACACCGTGATCGATGCGGTGAACAAGGGGGAGATCTTCCGCTTCCTCGCCAAGCCGTGGATCCGCGAGGAGCTGCTGGCGACGATCGGCAACGCCGTGCAGCGCTTCCGCCTCATCGAGCAGAACGAGCGCCTGCGCCGCGACACCCTCGAGCTCAACGAACGGCTCGTGACCGCCAACCGCGAACTCGCCGAGCGCATCGACGAACTCTCCGCCCGCAAGGGGGAGCTCGACCGGGCGCTGCTCGCCCTCCGCGACAACTTCGAGCACTCCCTCGAACTCTGCTACCGCCTGATCGAGACGTTCCACCCCGTCCTCGGCCGGCAGACGCGGGCGGTCGCGCTGATCTGCCGGCGGCTCGCCGAGGTCGGCCCGTTCACCGCCGAGGAGAGGCACGTGCTCACGACCAGCGCCTGGCTGCACAACATCGGGATGATCGGCCTGCCGCGCGGGCTCGTCTCGAAGGCCCTCAACACCCCGGACGCGCTGGGAGAGGCGGAACACGAACTGATCCGGCACCATCCGATCTACGGGCAGACGCTCGCCTCGTTCGTCGACGAGCTGCGGGACGTCGGCGAGACGATCCGCGCCCACCACGAGCGCTTCGACGGTCGCGGCTACCCCGACAAGCTCGCCGGCGACGACATCCCGAAGCCGGCGCGCTTCCTCGCCGTGGTGGCGGCGTTCGTCGAGAACAACCTCACGCGCGACCAGGCGCTCGACGCGATCCTGCGCGAGTCGGGCCGCGCCTTCGAACCGGAGGCCGTGCGCTGGTTCCTCAAGGTGGGCAACTCGATGAGCCTGCCCCGCAAGGTCCGCGAGGTCACCCTGTCGGAGCTCGCGCCCGGCCAGACGCTCGCCGCGGGCATCTACAGCCCCTCGGGCCTGCTGCTCATCCCCGAGGATCGCGACCTCTCGCACGCGCTCATCCAGAAGATCAAGGAACACAACGCCGCCACGCCGTTGACCCAACGCCTCCTCGTCTACCTCCACGACTGATGCCCGCCCCCGCACGAAATCACGGCCGGCCGCAACAGTCGGCCCCGTTTGCTCCGATCAAGCGGTCATCCGTCGGAATTCCCCTTCGCCCGCTCCTCCCACCTCCCCACGCGCTCCCTCATGAAGATACTCGTCGTCGATGATGATCCCGCGATCCGGTTCCTCCTGCTCACCGTCTTCGGTGACAAGCACGAGGTCTCCCTCCTCTGCGATGGCCACAACGCCATCAGCGTCCTCTCCGATCCGAACCACGGCTTCGACGTGGTGATCCTCGATTGGAAGATGCCGCGCCTGAGCGGCGAAAAGGTGATGGAATTCCTCGCCGACTGGTCGAACATCAAGACGAAGTTCGTCCTCATCTCCGGTTACCAGTTCGAGAAGGACTCGATGAAATTCCCCAACCTTGTCGCCTGCGTCTCGAAGCCTTTCAGCGTGAAGGACATCGTCGCACTCGTGGAAAAAGGGCCGGCGTCTCCGGCCTCGGCGGGTTGAGGGCGGGGCGCCACCGCCTCCGCGCGATGCGGCCGCGGCACGCCGGGGAGTGGTGGTCGGGTTTTTGACGGATTGTTTACCCATTTGTGGTTTGCCGCGCCTCCGGCCGGGGCATCGACTGCCGACAGCGATGGCCCAACCGTCGACAGCGCAGGATTCCCTCTACCTCCCGTCCCCCGAAACCGCCTCGATCGACCTCGAGGCCGTGCTCGAAGCGATCCCGGGACCGGCGGCGATCGTCGGCCTCGACGGAGCGGTCCTGCACCGCAACGCCGCGATGGACGCGCTCTGCGATCGGGAGGCGGAGGAGGTCGGCGACCGCTCGCTCGAGTCCGTCCTCGGTGAGGTCGCGCTGCGGCGCCTGCTCGAGGAGGAGGGCGCATGTCGCGTCGTCGCCGCCGATCCGCGCTGGCCGAAGCTCGAGCGCACGTGGCACGCACGCCCGTGCGGGACGCACTCCGGGGCGCGACTCCTCACGACCACGGTCGCCCCCGGGGGAACCGATCACGAGGCCTACATCGTCGAGCATCAGTGGTTCGAGACGGCGGCCGCCCTCTCCGGAGGCCTCGCGCACGACTTCAACAACGCCCTCGCCGCGATCCTCGGGCTCTCCGAGATCATCGCCTTGCGGCTGCCCGACGGCAGCCCCCTCCACCCCTTCGCCACGAAGATCGCCGGGAGCGTCGACCGGGCCAAGCACCTCGTCCGACGCTTCTCGCATTTCAGCCGCAAGCGCACCGGCGTCGTCGAACCCGTGCCGACCGCGATGCTGCTGGAGGAGCTCGTCCCCCTGCTCGCCGCGTTCCTCCCCGGCAACATCGCCTTCACCCGCTCGATCTGCGCCGACACCCCGTGGTGCGATTTCGACCGCCAGGCGCTCGAGCAGATCATCATCAATTGCGTGAGCTTCCTCCGCACGGCGCTGCGCGAGTCAGGCGGCTCCCTCTCCCTCGCGGGCCGCGGCACGGAGGATCGGAGCGGCGTCCGCATCGAGATCACCGCCCGCGGCGCGGGGCTCGCCGCGGTGCGGGAGGGAGCGGGGCTCTTCGAGCTCCGCCTCGATCCGACACCGTCCGCCTACGAGTCGGGCGCCGGGCTCTTCGTCGCGCGCAAGCTCGCCGGGCTCGCGGGAGGTTCGCTCACCGCCGTCCGCACGGAGCCGCACACGCTCGCGTTCGTCGCGACGTTTCCGCTCGCGCACTGAGCGCCGCTCAGCGCGCGAAATCGTCGGCCGTCAGCGGGCGCGCCGCGAATCCCGGACCGCTCCACGTGCACTCGAGCGCCGGGGACCCGGCGCCGTCGTGGCGCACGGTGAGCCGGAGCGGATGCACGCCCGCCGCGAGACGGACCGCCCCCTCGCGCACGCCACCGCGCGCGTGGTCGAAATCCGCATCGATCACGGTCGCGGCGTGCAGGCGCAGGACCGCGCCGCCCGGGGCCGCGAGCCGGAAGACGTACTCGCCGTCCACCGGGATCGTGAGTTGCCCCGAGAAGACGGTCGCCCCGGCCTCGCTCCCCATCACCGAGGCGTCGATCGCCGCCGCCCCACCCTCGCTCGCGGGATCGCGGCCCGTGAGCTCCGGCACCCAGGGAAACACGCCGGGGTGGCGCTGCCACCGCAGCCCGGCGGCACTCGGGTCGAAACGCGCCCGGGGAATCAGCGAGTCATCCCACGGAGTCGGCGCCATCGGGTCGGGCCGTCGCGACTGGAGCGCGAGGGCCTGGAAGCGCGCCTGCCATGCGGCGTACTTCGGTTCCGCGGCGAGGTCGCGCAACTGCTTCGGATCACGCACCACGTCGTGGATCTCGAACGGTGCATCCGGGGCCGAGACGTCGTAGCGCACCCCGACGAGGTCGCCCGAGCGCAGCGCCTGCATCTGCCCGCGGACGCGATTGCGCCGTGCCGGCTCGAACGCCGCATACGGCGGTGTGCGACCGTTGACCGCGAACTCCGCATAAATGACCGGCCTCGGGGCGCCGGGGCCGGCGCCGGACAGCACGGGCAGCAACGAGACGCCGTCGACCCGGGCGGGTGCGGGCACGCCGGCGAGTGCCGCGAAGGTCGGCAGCCAGTCCCACTGGGCGCCCGGGTCCGAGACCTCGCGCCCGGCGGGGATCCCGGCCGGCCAGGCGGCGATGGTCGGCACGCGCCAACCGCCCTCGAGCAGGTCGCGCTTGATGCCGTCGAACGGACCGAAGCCCGCGAAGAATTCCGGAGAAAAGTCCTCGGGCAGGTAGGACTCGGCGGAGGGTCCGTTGTCCGAGGTGAAGACGACCAGCGTGTCGCGCTCGATGCCGAGATCGTGAAGCAGCGTCCGCAGGTCGCCAAGGCCGTCGTCGATCCGCCGCACGCTGCTTGCATAGCGTTGTTGGACGTCGGGCCACGGGACCGAAGGCGTCGCGGGATCGCCGTCGTGGTCATGGCGGGCGTCCTCATCTTCCGGATACAGCCAGGTGTCGGGACGGGATTCGGCGGAGGTGTTCAGGACCGCGCCGGGCACGCCGGTCCATTGCAGGCCGCCCCGCAGGCCCCCGCCCGCGGGATAGGGCCCGGGCGGCTTCTGCAGGATGGCGTGCGGCGTGTCATGGGCGAGGTAGACGAAGAAGGGTCGGTCGGGATGGTCCCGGCGGTGGTCGACGATCCAGCGTTTGGCCCGGGCGGTGAAGAGGTCGGTCGTGTAGCCGCCCGCGACGTCGGCCGACATTTCGCGGTCGTTTTCCCAGAGTTGTTTGCCGTCCTCCTTCGGGTAGTGGCGGTGTCCGTCGCGGTGGCGCACGTAGCCGAAGAAGAAGTCGAATCCGCGGCGGGTCGGGTAGCCGCGCCAGAGGTCGGGGTTTCCTCCGAGCGGGCGCTGCGGCGACGGCGCGGACCAACCGCCCTCGTCGTCTCCCTGCAGGCCCCACTTGCCGAAGGCCGCGGTGGCGTAGCCGGCCGCGCGCAAGACCGAGGCGAGGGTGTGGTTGTCCTCCAGCGCCCGGTCGAACTGGTTGTTGCGCACGCCGGCGTGGCCCTGGGAGACGCCGAGGAGCAGCGAGGCGCGCGAGGGCGCGCAGACGGGCGCGGCGCAGTAGTGGTGGGTCAGCCTCGCGCCGTCGTGCGCGAGCCGATCGAGGTGCGGCGTGCCGAAGGCCGGCAGACCGGCGGCCGCGCGCGCGTTCTGCCCGAAGACGCCGACGTCGCCGTAACCGAGGTCGTCGGCGAGGATGAAGATGATGTTCGGCCGGCTGCCCGCACCGGCCGGTACGGACGAGGCGGAAGCGACGACGAACGCGAAGAAGGCGAGGAGGCGGGGGAGTGATTTCATCGGGGCGGCGACCCCGACTTTCGGAACCGGCTCCGAGGATCGCAAGCCGAGGCGTCAGAACTCCGCCGGATCCCAGATCGTCGCCGCGATGTAGCGGTCGGGCGGGCGGGTGGTGTCGTTGTGGTAGTAGATGCTGACGACCCTGCCGTCCGGGCGCTGGACGGAGCGCGGGTATCCGAGGTCCCACGACCAGCCGTCCTCGCGCAGAACGATCTCCCGGCCCCAGGTCCTGCCGTCGTCCGTGCTGAGTTTCGCGCGGATGCCGTACGGCTCGGCCCGATAACCGTAGACGACGGCGAGCCGGCCGTCGCGGAGCCGCAACAAACTCGGCGGGTTGCCGCGCCCGGTCTCGGCGACGCTGGGATTGTGCAGGGACCAGGAGTCGCCGTCATCGCGCGAGATGAACGCCTCGATGGGCCGACCCTTGCCGCCGCCACGGCGGACGGTGGTGAGAAGGGTCCGCGGATCGAGGCGCACCGTGGACGGCATGATCCGGAAATCCTCCGGCTCGTCACCGATCCACGAAAGGAAACGCCAGGTCAGCCCGCCGTCCTCCGTCCTCACGCAGAGCGTGCGGCCTTCCTCGCCGTTGGATTTTCCGGCAGTGAGGAAGAGGTGCAGGTCGCGAGGTCCGTTGACGACGTAGTCCGTGCGCGCGGCGATGCCGGGGTTGCCGAACAACGGCAGCGCGTACGGTCCGTCCCACGTCCGCCCGCGGTCGTAGGAGAATTCGAAGCGGGAGATCCCGCCGCCGCGGTGGTCGTCCATCCGGAAGGTGATGGCGAAGTCCGGATGGGTGAAGTTCACCGGGGTGAGAAGCTTGCGCAGCGGCCGGGTCTCGGGGTTGACGGGCGGCGTGCCGAAGAGCATCCGACCGCGCGGCAGGAGGTGGCCCTTCGAGGCGGGGTTCTCGAAGGTCCACGACTCGCCGCCGTCGAGGCTGCGCGCCAGCAGGTGTTCCTCGGGCTTGCCGCGATCGACCGCGTGGGCGTTCGGACCGTTGTCGCGGAAATGCGCCCAGCCGAAGCCCACGAGGATCTCCTCGCCCCAGATCCAGATGCCGTGGTTGGCTGGCCAGCCGCCGAAGCGCCCGGGCTCGTAGGCGACGTCGACGTGACGGACGGAGGCCGCCTCGGCGACCACGACCGGACAGAACAGGCAGCAAACGGCTGCGGACAGTGTCGTGATGGATTTCATGATGGGATGTCTTGGGAGGGGGAGAGGAGGCTGCGGCTCGGCTTGCGCGTGGGGGCGAGCGTCCCGCTTGCCCTGCCATTTCCGACGCACGCTGAGCCGGAACCCGGCAAGCGGGACGCTTGCCGCCACGCCGGCTGTGCGTCCGACCGGCGGCGAGGACGCCGCCGCTCCGTCCAGCCACCCGCCAGCTCCGTGACGACGGCCGCCACGTTGGGGCTGCCGCTCAAGCTCAAGGCCGGACGGACGCTGATTGCTGCGGGATGGAGTAGACGACCTCGCCTTCGCGCTGCGATCGACTCCCGCCTTCCTCGAGGATCGCCTTCTCGGCGACGGCGAGGATGCGATCGATGATGTCGGAAATGCGCGTGAAGGTCGGGAGTTCGTCGCGACTGTAATTGATGTAGGCGTCGTTGAACGGCTCCGTCCACCAGGCGTTCGGATTGTGCGCGCACTCGTGGGTGAACTTCCTCGGGATGACGCCGAGGCCGCCGATGACGCCGAGCAGACCGCCCGTGGTGGCGGCCTGGTTGTCGCAATCGTAGCCGGCGCTGGTCGCGATGCCGACCGTCCGGGTGAAGTCGCCCTCGCCGTAGAGGAGCGCCATGATGCCGCAGAGCCCGTTGATCAGCGAACTCACGATGGTGACGGGCGCCTCGTAGTCGCCGCGCTTGTAGCGATAGTATTTTTCGTGGAGCAGCTTTCGGGCGACGCGCCAGTCGGCGTGCTCCCGATGCCAGCCGACGAGATCGTCCATGCCCTCGCGGAAGGGGCTGTCTTCGGGGATCCGCCGGCGGGCCATCTCCACGAGGCGGGCGACATCCGGCTCGAAAAACGCCTCGCTGATCATCACGCCGTAGGCGATCGTGGGATGGGTTCCCCAATCGTCGCTGGTGATCCGCGCGCCCCACTCGGCCCGTTCGGCGGCCTTGCCGGGCATGCCCGGGTAGAAGGCGCTCCAGATCTCGTTCACGAGCTGGGGATCGATCTGGAACCAGTCCTTGTTGTTTTCCTTTCGTCCCGTGTCCGGGGCGACCATCCCCTCCTCCATCAGCCGCCTCGCGGTGCGATTGGCGACCCAGATGCGCCGGTTGATGTGCCGTTTCCACGCCTCCGTGATCTGCGGGTAGTCGATGCCCAGCCCATGCCGCTCGACGGCGTGCAACGTCACGAACTCGATGTCGGTGTCGTCGTCGCCGAACGCGCCGTCGAAGGCACTGAAGAGGTGGAAGACGTAACCCCGATAGTCGTTCTCCTTCAGGCGGACGCCATCCGCGTTCTGCGGCGTGAAATACTTGTCGACGAGGACGGGCACGGGCTCCTCGACGTAGGCGTTCTCGAAGGGCAGGCCGAGGTAGTTGCCGACGAGCTGCCCGATCCAGAATCCGGCGATCTTGTCGCGCAGCTCTTTCCGGCTGATCTCGCGCATCGCGGGACCGGGGGCGGCGTCCGCAGGCGCGGCGCCGGCTCCCGGAAACAGGATGAGTGCGGTCGTCGCCAGCACGCCGAGGAGACGTCTCGTCGGCATGCTCACGGTGCGGGGTTTCGACAAGGGTTCGTTCTCCATCGTTCAGAAGCGGAAGGTGTTGGTCAGCGACCAAACGGTGGGGTTCGGAATCCGGATCACCGCCACCTGTCCGTCGGGGTTGGTGCGAACGGGGATGTCGTCGTTGTCGCCGAAGGCATTCCGGACGTTCAACTGGATCGTCCAGTCGTACTTGTCGAACAGCTTGCGACGGTAGGAACACCAGACGTCGCCGGCGAAGAGGCCGTCATCGGTGAACGGCTGATCGACGATCGGGACGGGCAGTCCGTCCTGGAGCCGGGTCGGATAGCCGGTGGTGGCCTTCGCCTCCAGCCGGACGGCGCCGCCGATGCCGAAGCCCTTCAGGCGATCGTTCGAGAACGCGTAGTTGGTGACGGCCGCGAGGCGCCACGGGCGCTGCTCGTTCGTCACGACGCCGTCCTCGGCGCGCAGCGCCCGGAGGCGTGCGACGGGACCCTGCGCCCACTGCGACTCGATCGTCCGGGGCGTGCCGCCGCCGGAGGTGCCCGGGTCGAGGAGGAGCGGGGAGACGCCCGCCTGGTTCATGCCCTGGAGGAACCCCTCGACGGCCGCGGCGTTGATCACGGCGGTATCGGTCTTGCGGGTCTCCTGTTTGCTGAAGTTGACCAGCACGCGCCAGTTGTCGGTGGGGTTGGCGACGAGTTCGATCTCGTAGCCCTTGGCGGAGGCATTGGTCGTCGCGGAGAGGTTCGTGATCGGGTCGTACTGGAGCACGTCCCGGGCGCCGTCGCCGTTGAGGTCGACGAAGCGGGGGTTGACGATCTCCGCAAGGTTCCCCGGGAGCGCCCCGATCATCGCGTCGTAGAATTGTTGATACGTCGTGATGGGGCTGTCCCCCGGATTGGCGAGGAGCACGCGGTTGGTGGAGAAGGCGAAGCCGTCGCGCTCGGCGAGGAGGTAGCGGTTGATCGTGTCCACCGCGAACATCGCGGGGTTGCCGGCCGCGCCCGCGCCCGCGCCGAGCAGGGCGGTCTCGAACCAGTTCACCTTCGCGACAATCTTGTTGTCCAGCACGCTGACGGTGAAGCCGTACTCCTTGGTTTCGCCGCGGGGCTGGGCGAGCGGACGGCCGAAGGTGTCGTTGCGCAGGCCGATGGGATTGAAGTTGGCCGATTCCCCGTAGTGCACCTGAAGGTCGGTCTGATACGGCAGGTCGAAAAGCAGCCGCTCGGGGAAGCGGCCGACGAGACTCCACGTGGTTGTCGTATCCTTTTCGGAAAGCGCCGGGATTCCGCTCAGCAGGGTCGCGGCCGGGTTCCACGTCCCGTCGGCGAGGGTGTCGGCGATCCCGCTCTCGCCCTGGGTGGCCCGATCGAAGGAGATCGATTCGTCCTGCCGCCAGCCGAAGAGGCCCACGAGGTGCTCGTCGAGCAGGTAGGACTGCCAGGCGAAGGCGTACGACTCGATGTTCTCCCGACCGACGGTCTGGTTGAGCAGGACGCGCTCGATCCGCATCGGGCCGCTCTGGACGCGGCGCGCGGCGGCGGTCGTCTGCCCGACGTCGGCGTAGAGGATCTCGAAGGTCTCGCCCGGCTGGGGCCGCTTGATGTTGATGCCCGAGAGGCGCACGTCGTCGATCGAACGGGCGTTGAACAACGGATCCGAAACGTAGACGGCGACGTTGAGCCGGCGGCGGACGCCGGTGAGGTTCACGTCGTTGGCGATGCTGGCCACGTTCTCGGTGTCGCTGACCCAGGAATCGGCGAGGCGCTCGATGAAGGTGTCGAGCGATTGATCGTTGTAGAGCCCGGTGAAGCGGTGGCGGCCGAGGAACCTCGTCCACTTTCCGAGGCGCTCCTCGTGGTCCTTGAAGTCGAGCTCCGCGAAGGCCGTCAAACGGAAGGCCTTGCGGTCCCACTCGTCGTTGCGCAGTTCGGTGGCGGGCACCCGGGTGTAGGCGCGCCCGAGATTCGGATTGGGCTGCCCGTTGACGAGAAACTCGTTGATGTCGATGAAGACATCGTAGGGTCCGGTGGTGCTGGTGTTGCCGCCGCCGGTGAAGAGGAAGTCCTGCCGGCTCTCGTAGTGCTGACGATCGAAGGCGGCCTCGAAGCCGAACGCCCCTTCGAAGAACGTCTGTTCCAGTTCGATGTTTCCCACGTCGAACTCGCGCCGCACCCGATCCACGTCGCCGGAAAAGACGCGATTGCGGTAATCGAAGACGGCGCGGTTCTGCAGGGTGGGCGCCGCGAACCCGGCCGTGAAGGCCTCGCCGTACGGGCTGTTCGCCGCGAAGAGCTGATGCGCCCGCAGCCGCGCAGCCGCGGGATTTCCGCCGGCGGCGGCGACGAGCGGAGCGACGCCCGGCGTGCCGGTCAGGCCGGCGCTCGCGACCGTGTCGATGTTCGGATTGAAGTTGTTCGCCGCCTGCATGCCCTGAATCAGGCGCAGGTCGGCCACCTGGCCCAACGGGTCCGGGCCGCTGAGACCGATCGTGGCCGTGCTCGCATCGGGCTGATTGAAGACGATCGGAATCCGACGGAAGTAGGCGGGGTGGACGTTGGTGTTGATCTGATTTTCGTTCTGAACGAGGAACGGATTGAAGGTCTCCTGAAACTCCCACGTCCCGCCGTCGGCGGGGGAGCGGATGGTGGTCGGCACCGGCACTCCCGTGAACTGCTGCGTGCTCGAGGGAAACGGGGAGAACCAGTTCTCGTAGGCCTGGGTGGGAGGGATGATCTCGACCGGCAGGGCCTTGACGCTCCCCACCTCGCCGTTCATCCGCAGGCGGGTCGCATCGAGCACGCGGCTTCCCTTGTTTTCGAACAGCTTGATGTCGGCGGCGCCGTAAAGGCGGCGGTCATTCTCGAAGGCGGGTTTCTGTTTGAACTGCTCGTCGTCGTACATGGCCGCGACCCGCACCGCGACGCGGTCATCGACGATCTCGCGATTCAGATCGATCTGCGTCCGCCAGCTCCCCTCGCTGCCGACCCGGAGCAGGACCTCGGAAAAATCGCTGCCGAAGGTCGGCATGACGAGGTTGTTGTTGATGATGCCGCCCGGGTCCCCGATCCCGAAGAGCAGGGAGTTGGGGCCGCGGTTGATCTCGATCCGCGCCGCGTTGTAGGAGTCGAACGGGATCTCGGTCAGGAAGTAACCGCGCGTCAGGGCCGCGCCGCCCAGCCCGCGGACGCGTTGGTTGAACTGGGGATTGGTTCGCGCATCGGCCTGGTAGAAGCGGCTCTCGCCTACGTCGCTCGCTCCCGAGAAGTTGCCCTGGGAGCCGCCGACTTCCGTGTTGGCGGTGTAGGAAAGCAGCGAGCCGGCGTCGGTCGCGGCCGTGTCGCGCATGAATTCGGTGGTGACGACCGAGATGGCCGCGCCCAGATCCTTGAGATCGGTGCGGATGCGCGTGCCGGCCAGCGACGAGGTCGCCATGTAGCCGACGTTGCTGCTGTCGGTGACTTCGAACGGGCTCAGCACCAGCGTCTCCTCATCCTCTGGTGCGACGGGCGCTGGCACTTGGGCGAGGAGCGACGCGCAAACGGAGCAGGTCGCGAGCGCGCCGATACCGGAGCGCACTGCGGACCGGGTGGGAGCGATTCTGCCGACGGGGAACTTCCAAGACGTCCTGATGGTGTTCATGGGGGGGTTCGCTTTCAGGTTCGGGCAACGCCGAAGGGGTTGATGTGAACGGAGCAGAGGGGCGGGTGCGGGGCGACGCGGCGGATCGGGGAACGGGCAACCGCGCGTCTCATGCTAATTGCATTTAGTTTTATCGGCTGTAAAGCAGATTCTTCGCTCCGAAACGGCGGCTCAGGAAACACCAGCCAAGCGCGATCGCCATTCAGTGGAATAGTGCTTGGAGACCAAAGCCTCGGAATACGGAAACCTTTGGCTTTGACAGCTAACCGCTTTTAGCTTCTTACCCTTTCCCCGATGCGCCCCAACCCCCTTGCCCTGCTCCTCACGGCAGTCGCCCTGCTTCCCCAAAGTCCCGCGGCAGAAAGCCCGCCGAACATCATCGTCATCCTCGCGGACGATCTCGGCTACGCCGACCTCGGCGGTTATGGCTCGACGAGAAACCTGACGCCCCACCTCGACCGGCTGGCGAAGGACGGGCTGCGACTGACGGACTTTCATTCCAGCGGACCGATGTGCACCCCCACCCGCGCCTCGCTCCTCACCGGGATGTATCCGCAGCGGGTCGGCTTGGAGAAGGTCCTCGACATCGGCATGGCCGGTCTGCCCTCGCAGGCATCGACGCTGCCCGAAGCCCTGAAGAAGGCGGGCTACCGGACCGCGATCTTCGGAAAGTGGCACCTCGGCGACCTCCCGGGGAGCAACCCGGTGCATCACGGATTCGACGTCTTCAAGGGCCACCTCTCGAGCGAGACCGACTTCAAATCCCACATCGACCGCGACGGCGGGCACGACTGGTGGGACAACGAAACCCCCGACCGCCGCGGCGGCTACAACACCGAGCTCATCACCGGCGACACGGTCCGCTTCATCGAAGAGAACCGCGACCGCCCCTTCTTCGCCTTCGTCTCCCACACCGCGATCCACTTCCCGTGGATGAGCCCGATGGATCCGGCCTACCGGAGCGAGGGAACGAACTACAATCCGGGTCTCGTCAAACTCGGCCCGCGCGGCGTCGACACGGACGTTTCCGAAGTCGTCAAGGCCATGACCGAATCACTCGACGCGAGCACGGGACGAATCCTCGAGGCGCTGAAGGTCCACGGCCTCGACGAACGCACGCTCGTGATCTTCTGCTCCGACAACGGAGGCTACCGCAACTACCAGGGACACCACGAGGGCCAGGTTTCCGACAACGGTCCCTTCCGGGGGCAGAAGACCTCCGTCTTCGAAGGGGGACACCGGGTTCCGGCCATCTTCCGGTGGCCAAACCGGATCCCGGCCGGCCGGACCTCCGACGCCACCGTGCTGACGATGGATCTGATGCCGACGCTTCTCGGTATCGCCGGCGTGGAGACACCGCCCGGTTCGACCGCGGCGCCTTTCGACGGCATCGATCTTTCGCCGCTGCTCTTCGAACAGAAGGACCTCGGAGACCGAGGCCCCGTGTTCTGGCGCCTCAACCGGGAAAAGGCGGCCCGCCACGGTGACTGGAAACTGGTGCGCATCGCCGACGCGCCCCCGCTCCTCTTCAACCTGAAGAGCGATCCGGGCGAGCACCGCGATCTCGCCGCCGATCATCCGGCCCAGGTCGCCGCCCTCGCGCAAGCGCTCGAGGTTTGGGAGAAGGACGTCGCCTCGCAGACGATCCGTTAGGCCGACGATCCGCCCCTTTCACCCCGCCCGCGTGGACTCACGAATCGTCTTCGACAACGGGACCTCGACATGCATCCGTGCCGGCGACCTGCCCTCCACCAGCTCGAGAAGAAGACGGGCCGCCGCGCGGTGCATCTCCGTCTCGGAGGATCCGACGCAGGTGAGGGAGGGTGTCAGAAAGGCCGACACGGGATGGTCACCGACACCGACGATGCACACGTCCTCGGGGATGCGCCGGCCGCTCTCCAGGATGGCCCGGCAGGCTCCGATCGCGATCGTGTCGTTCACCGCAAAAAAACCGTCCGCGACCGCGGAGCCCGCCAGATGACGCTTCATCGCGTCGTAGCCGGCCTCCTCGGAGCGATCCGCACACAGGATCGAAAGCATCTGCCCGCCGCCCCGGCGGGAGATCGTCTCGGCGAACTCGTGCACGCGATTTCCGAGCGCGGCGGTACCGAGCGCCGGATACAGCACCGCGCAATCCCGGCAACCGCTGTCGATCAACAGCCCGGCGGCCTCCCGCCCGGTGGCGCTGCTCTCCATGACCGACGGATAACCGGCGACCCGCCTCCCCAACAGCACGACCGGATAGGGGATCCGGTTCGCGGCGAGAAACTCGTCGTCCACGGGAATCGTATTGGCGATGATCGCCGCGCTGAAGTGATGCCGGTCGGAAACACCGGGCAGCTCCGCCAGCCGCCCCGCGTGAAAGAGTTCGATCGAGACCGTGTAGCGGGTCGTCCCTCCGGCGAGGGAGTCGACCAGCTCCTGCAGCGCCTGCACCGCCCGGCTCACGAGCAGGAGCGGAGCCTCCGCCGCCGTGACCACCGCGAGGACGGCCTGGGAGGTTCCCGGCGCGGTCGCGCGAAGCCGCCGGGCCGCGATGTTGGGCACGTAACCGAGCTGCCGGATCGCGGCCTCGACCCGCTCGACGGACTTCTGCCCGATCCGGCGCTCCTTCGCCCTCCCGTTCATCACGGACGAGACGGCCGCCGGCGAAAGACCGGCGAGTTCGGCCACGTCGGCCAGCGTCACCCGCGACTGGGAACTTGGTTTCATCCGTCCGCAGGTCTTGGCTAAACCATTTAGCGTAGTCCATTCACATTTTCTCCTCCCATGCCCAACGCCGTGAAATCGAAATCGCGCCCCGCCAGAGATCCGGGGCGCAGTTCCGGAAGGAAATCTCCGCCCTCCTCCGCGATGTCCCACGCGGATCTCCTCAAGCTCAAGCGCTGGAACAGTTGCACCATCGCCAACGCCCTCGAGCAGATCTCCGCGGCCGACCCGCTGGCGCTCGTCAACCTCGACGAGACCCGCGACTTCATGCCCGAGATGGGGCCGATGGTGGGCTACGCCGTCACCGCCGTGATTTCGGGCGGCGATCCCCGGGCCAAGGCCGAGCATCCCGACAACTTCCGGCGCTACCGAGAATACCTCGCCTCGGTCCCGGGCCCGAAGATCGTCGTGATCCAGGACGCCGACCGGCCGCGCTGCCACGGATCGATCTGGGGCGAGGTCGGCGCCAACGTCGCGCGCACGCTCGGCTGCGTCGGCACGATCACCGACGGCGCGATCCGCGACCTCGACGAGATGAAGAACGCCGGTTTCAAGGCGCTCGCGCGCCGGCTCGCCGTGAGTCACGCCCATTGCTGGCCGCTCCGCTGGGGCTGCGAGGTCGAGGTCTTCGGAACCCGGGTGAACCCCGGACAGTTGCTCCACGCCGACAAACACGGCTTCACCATCATCCCGCCCGACGCCTTCGCCCGCGTCGTCGAGGCGGCGCGCTTCATGGACGACAACGAGTGCGACACCGTCATCACCGCGGCGCGCAACCAGGCCGGTCGTTCCCTCCCGGAAATCCTCGCCGGGATGGACGAGGCGGCGGCCGGGTTCAGCCGCGGGGCCGCCGCGAAGTTCGGCCGCAGGGGTGAATGGTCATGAGCCTGCGCGCATTCAACGGTGTCATCGTCCCCCTCGTCACCCCGCTCGCGGATCGCGATGCACTCGACGTGGAGGGCCTGGGCGCGCTCCTCGAGCGCGTCATCCGCGGCGGCGTCGGCGGGATCTTCATCCTCGGTACGACCGGCGAGGCGCCGAGTCTCTCCTACCGGCTCCGCCGCCGGCTGATCGATCTCACCATGGAACTCGTGGCCGGGCGCGTCCCGGTCCTGGTCGGCGTCTCTGACACGGCCTTCGTCGAGTCGGTCGCCCTCGCCCGGCACGCGGCGGACGCCGGCGCCGCGGCGGTGGTCGCGACGGCCCCCTACTACTTCACCGCGGGGCAGTCCGAACTGGCGGAGTATTTCGAGCACCTTTGTGCCGAGATCCCGCTCCCGTTCGTACTCTACAACATGCCGGGCATGACGAAGGTCTCGCTCGAACTCGCGACGCTGCGGCGCCTCACCGCGATCGAGCGGATCATCGGCCTGAAGGACAGCAGCGGCGACATGGATTACTTCCGGGAGGCGCTCACCCTGCGCCAGGCGAGGCAGGACTGGTTCTTCCTCACCGGGCCCGAACACCTCCTCATCCGTTCCACCACCACCGGCGGTGACGGCGGGGTGAACGGCGGAGCCAACCTCTTTCCCGAACTCTTCGTCCGCGCGCACCGCGCCGCCGTCGCGGGAGACGGGCAGTCCGCCCGCGCGTGCCAGCAACAGATCGAGGAGCTCGGCGCCATCTACGAAATCGGCCGATACGCCTCCCGGCACATCAAGGCGACGAAGGCGGCGCTTTCCGCGCTCGGCGTCTGCTCCGATCGG
>DAIPIQ010000008.1:21733-35521 GCA_036770745.1 Opitutaceae bacterium
CAACCCGCGCTTCGCGCCCGTACGACGCATCTGATGCAGCAGCGTCGTCAGCACACGCGCCCCGGACGCTCCGATCGGATGGCCGAGCCGTTCCGCCATTTCCTACCCCCGGAGCGTCGCAGGCTCGAGGAGATCCTCGGCCGTTTTCTCGAGCGGCATCCCGAATGGCGGACCACCGCGCCCGTGGAGCGGCCGCTCCAGACGTGAAGCGGGCGGTCCCCACCGTCCTGCATCGCCTGTCGGTGCTCGCGTCGCTCGTCGTCTCCGCGGTCCTCCTCGCGGGCTGCTCGCGTCCCGAGGGCCCCTACCCGTCCCGCGAATTGAAGCTGATCGTGCAGGCCTCCCCGGGCGGACTCTCCGACTCGATCTCCCGCGTCATGGCCAGCCTGCTCGAGCGCGATCTCGGCGTCCCGGTGGTGTGCGAAAACAAACCCGGGGCGAGCGGCGCGCTCGCCTTCTCCTACGTCTCCCGGCGCCCGCCCGACGGTTACACGCTCGGTCACGCCCCGGTCGAACTCTCGGTCGTGCGCACGCTCGGCTTCGCCGACATCGGGCCGGACAACGTCGAGCTGATCTGCCTCGTCTCGAAGGCGCCCGCCGTCCTCGTGGTGCGCGACGACGCGCCGTGGCGGACGTTCGGTGAATTCGTCGCCGCCGCGAAGGCCCGGCCCGGCGGCCTCATCCTCGCGCACTCCGGCACCGGCTCGATCTGGCACTTCAACGCCCTCCTCATGGAGCAGGAGACCGGACTGCGCGTGACCTACCTCCCCTACGCGGGCTCCTCGGCCTCGCTCGCCTCGCTCCTCGGCGGCCACGTCGACTGCGTGGTCGCCGGCGCCGGCGAGGCCGTCGCCAACGTGGAGGCGGGCGCGCTGCGCGTGCTCGCGGTCTTCGACGAGAGACGCTCCGCCCTCTACCCCGACGCGCCGACGAGCCACGAACTCGGCCACGCCTTCGGCATCCCGGCGTGGAGCGGCTTCTTCGCGCCGCATGGCGTACCCGCGGAGCACCTACAAAGGATCGAGGCGGCGTTCCGGAAGGCCTTCGAAACCCCCGAATGGCGGCGGTTGTGCGAGGAACGCGGCCTGGAGCCGGCGTTCCTCGACGCCGCCCGGTTTCGCGGGTTCGCCCTCGCCCAGGCCGATTTCTTCGCCCGTCAGGCGCCGATCCTCCTCCGCCTCGAACGCTGACGCGCCATGACCTCCGCCACGAAACGAAACCGGACCGACCTTGGCCTCGCCGGAGTGTTCCTCGCCCTCGGGGCCTTCCTCTTGGCCACGGGTGCGCGGCTGCCCGCGGCCGCCTCCGGCCAGGCGGGTCCGGGCTTCTTCCCGCTCGTGATCGGGGCGGCGATGGTCCTGCTCGCCCTGCTGCTCGCGATCCAGGCGATCCGCTCGCGGACCCCGACGGCCTTCGAAATCGGCGACGCCGCGACGATCGCCGGCGTGATCGTGCTCACCGGCCTCTACCTCCTCACCTGGGGGCTCGGACCCTTCGCGGTGCGGACGTTCGCCTTCACGACGCTCCTCGTGCGTCTGCTCGGAGCCTCGTGGGGAACCGGCGCCGTGGTCGCCGCGGTGCTGACCGCGATCGTGTCGGGAGCTTTTCAATACGGCCTCGGCCTGTCCCTCGAATGACCCGGAGAAAAGCAGTCGGAATGGACACGGAGGCCACGGAGATTGCAGAGGAGCTTCACCGAGCGGTGTTTCGGAATCCTACGAGAATGATGCAACGCTCCGTGAACTCTGTGCTTTCTTCGTGTCCTCCGTGGCCCAACCGCTCCCTTTAGACCGACCCACCCATGACGGCGGACTTTTTTGATGGCCTGATCGCGGTCCTGCAGTGGCGGGTGCTGGGGTTTCTCTTGATCGGTGTGGTGCTCGGGGCGGTCTTCGGGGCGCTCCCGGGCCTGACCGCCACGATGGGCGTGGCCGTGCTCACGCCGCTGACGTTCTGGGTGTCCGCCGAGCAGGGGCTGGCGATGCTGCTCGGGATCTACTGCGGCGCGATCCCCGCCGGCGGCATTCCCGCCATCCTCATCAACGTGCCCGGCACGCCCGCCTCGATCGCGACGGCGTGGGACGGCCATCCGCTCGCGCGCCGGGGCGAGGCCGGGCTCGCGCTCGGGATCAACGCCGTCATGTCCACGATCGGGCAGCTCGCGAGCATCCTTTTCCTCGCCGTGGCCGCGTTTCCGATCGCGCGCTTCGCCCTGCGTTTCGGACCCGCCGAATACTTCGGCCTCGCGCTCTTCGGCATCAGCCTGATGGCCGGCGTTTCCGGCGGGCGCGTGCTCAAGGGCCTGCTCGCGGGGATGCTCGGGCTCGCGCTCGCCACCGTCGGCCTCGATCCGATGACGGCGTATCCACGTTTCACCTTCGGGCGGGCGGAGTTCCTCGACGGGATCGCGTTCGTGCCCGTGATGATCGGCCTGTTCGGACTCTCCGAAGTGCTCGTCCAGATCTCCGAGCGCCGCAATCAGCCCGAGGCGAAACCCGCGCTGATCGGACGCATCTGGCCGCGGCTCGCGGAGTGGCGGCGGATGCTTCCCGCAATCCTCGGCGGCGCCGGCATCGGCACGGCTGTCGGCGCGGTGCCCGCCGCCGGAGGCGACATCGGAGCCGTGATAGCCTGGGAACAGGCGCGGCGGATCTCGCCCGACAAGGAGGAGTTCGGCAAGGGCTCCCTCTCCGGGCTGGCGGCGAGCTGCACCTCGTCCAACGCGGCGGTCGGCGGCGCGATGACGACGATGCTCACGCTCGGCATCCCCGGCGACGGGCCCTCGGCCGTGCTCATCGGCGCGCTCCTCATCCACGGCGTGCAGCCGGGGCCGCTGCTCTTTCGCGACGACCGGCCGTTCGTCTTCAGCATCGTGTGCCTGATGGCGATGGCCGCGGTCGCGGTCATGCTCATCGGTCTGCTCGGGGCGAAGCCGCTGGCCCGCGCGCTGCGCATCCCCAACTCCTGGCTCTGGTCGGGCATCGTGCTGCTCGGCACGGTCGGGGCCTACGCGCTCAACAACGCCGTGGTCGACGTCTGGGTGATGTTCGCCGCGGGGGGCGCGGGCTTCGTGCTGCGCAAGGCCGGCGTGCCGCTCGGTCCGCTCGTGCTCGGCCTGATCCTCGGGCCGATGATGGAGTCGAACCTGCGCCGCGCCCTCATCCTCGGCCGCGGCGACTGGCTCGGCTCGATCCTCGGCAGCCCGATCCTGATGTTCTTCCTCGCCGCGACCGCCTTCAGCCTGCTCTTCCCCCTGCTCAAGGGGAGGAGACGTCCGCCGCGGCCTGCGTCCTGAATACGCCGGCGAGTCCGTCCCTTTCCGAACCCCGCGGGACGAGGCGCGGCCCACCCGCCCGGACATCGTCGATGAAGAGGCGTCCGCAAATCGACGTCGAAGACTGATCGGACACCCCTACTCCGGCCGAGGGTGTTGTCGCACCTCGAGACCTCTCCAGAGGGCATTGCCCGCGATCCGGCCGGGCAGCAGCACGCGCTGATACAGGCGCAGGACCGTCTCCCGACCGGCGAACTCGGCGAGGTCGATATCGATCACCTCCCACGCGCGCTCGGTTTCGCCGCCGGCGATCACGCGACGTTCGACGCGCTCGTTGTCGGCATACACTTCGAGCAGCCACGCGCGGCCGGGCTCCGAGCCGGCCTCGAACAAGAGGCGCGGTGACCCGCCCGGCACGACCGTGCGACGCAGGAGGCAGCCGCGCACCTCGTCGCGCGGATACGTCGCGAGGATATCGCCTTCGAGATGCGTGTTGCCGCGGATGCCGCGCATCCCGCCTCCCGCGCCGCCGTAACCGGCGCGCTCCAGCGTCCAGTCGGGATTCCAATACCGCACCAGCTCCCCGATCGGAAAAAGCTCGGCCGGCTGCGCCGTGACCGCCTCGACCGGGATGCGCCAGACGCCGTCGTGAAGGACGATGCCCTCGCGCTCGAGCATCGCGCCGCCGACGGCGGCCGTACGCCGCGCGAAGTCGGAGATGCGTTCGTCGACCGGTTTGCGGTACGCCTTGATCGCACCCATGCCCGTGCCGGCGATCCGGTCGCCGAGCTGGGTGACCTGCGCCACCGGCAGGCCGGCCATGCCGTGCATCGCGCCAATGACCGCACCGGCGTTGGCGGCGTTGCAGTCGGCGTCGACGAAATCGGCCGCGCCCGCGATGAGATCGACCGTCGTCCAGAAGTCGCCGCCCCCGAACCAGAGCCCTGCGGCGACGAGGCCGCCGTTGGCCACGGCGTTGTTGGTCGCCGGGTACTCGACATGCCAGCGGTCCTCGACCGCGCCGGCCACCTCGGCGAACGAGCGTCCCGCCGAGGCCATCCCGGTGACGAGGTCGAGGCACTGACGATAGGGCGAGGCCGGATCGAGCACGCGCGCGGCCTCGCGGACGATCTCCCGCGGATCGTCCATGCGAAAACCCAGGCTGACCATCGTCGCCACGAAGACGGCGCCATCGGTCCCCTCCGCGTAGCCGTTGATGCGGCCGAGCTCGCGCGCCAGCCGGGCCGCGAGATCGGGCAGCCCGGGCGCGAGCGCGCCGTAGATCTCGGCGCTGAACTGCGGGCCGATCGTGAACCAGAGCTTGTTGAAGCGCGGATGCCCCGTATCCGGCGGGACGATACCCCGCTCGAGAGCGAACCGGGCCTCCAGGCTCGATCCCCACGAGCCACACTCGTCCTCCAGCCACTGCCCGCCGAGCTGCGCCACGGTCAGGCCCGGTCCGTGCCGCTCGAAGGCGCGCACCGCGCTCATCTCGTAGTACCAGTCGTCGTCGACCGGACACACGGTCACCACCTCGCGGCGCCACGTGAGCGGCTGATCGCGAAGGGAACGCACCGAGGCGACCGCGTGCTCGAAGGGAAACGCCGCGATCGTCGCGATCATCTGCCCGGCCCAGATCGCATGCACGCGGTCCCGGTAGTCCGCCTCCGAGAGCACGAATTCGCCGCGCCCGGAACCCGCTCCGAGCGCCGGGATGCCGCACGCGAGGACCGCGCCCACCGCCGGGACAAACCCGCCCATCCGGAAGTGCATCACCCGGTGGGAAGGAGGTAGGGAGCGCGAAACGAACCCCGGGCCAGGCAACGCGCCTGTTCGAGCTGTTGGCCGCCCTCGCCGTTCAGCGCACGCAGTTCGCCGGAGCGCGGATCGACCTCGAGCGAGGCGCCCAGCCGGAACCGGCTTTTCTGAAGGTCCACGCCGATGCCCTCGAGACTCGCCACGACGCGGTCGAAGCCTTCCACGGCCGCCTCGTGCCCGCCGACGGCTTCGCGGCAGGCCGCCACTCCGGCCGGCTGGTCCATCCGGTAGGAGATGTTGCAGTGGTGGCAGACGGCCGAGGAGACGTGCCCCTCCTGGATCGGGCCGAGCAGGACGCGCTCGTTTCGATCGCGGACGGCTTCGATGAAGTTGGCCATGTGACCGCGGCCTCCGTCTCCCCTGAAGCGCTCCACGACCTTGCCCTCGTTGTCGTAAACTGCACCGCCGCCCCGCAGGCCGGCGAAATAGCCGTCCTCGTATTGCAGGACCATGCCTTCCCGGATGCCCCGGAGATGATCCATCACGACCTGATCTTTTCGCAGGGAGAGATTGCGATGCTCGATCGCGACGGGGAAATCCGGATACTCGGCCACCGTGAACTGGGTGTTGGGCGTTTCGCCGGCGTCGTCGAAGGCGAACCGTCCGCCCAGACTGCGGATGCGGGAAGGGAAGGCGTGCTCCGGGAAGAACATCCGCGCCGCGTCGAACGGATGGATCGTGCTGTTGCCGAGGTCGCCGTTGCCAGTGGACCAGGCCCAGTGCCAGTCGTAATGCAGCCGCGGGCGCACGAGCGGATCGTCCGGCGCCGGTCCGCACCACAGGTCGTAGTCGAGCCCGGCCGGCCGGTGCGGCGCCGCCTTCCCGATCGCCTCCCGGTGCTCGAACCAGACGATGTGCGCCCACTTCAGGCGGCCGAGGCGCCGGTCGCGCAGCCACTCCGCCGCCGCCCGGAGCCCGACGCACGAACGGTACTGCGTGCCGCTTTGCACGATGCGCCCGGTGGCGCGGGCCTCTTCCACCATGCGCTGGCCCTCCCAGACCGAATGCGAGACGGGCTTCTCGACGTAGACGTCCTTGCCTGCGCGCACGGCCCAGATCGTGAGCAACGCGTGCCAGTGGTTCGGCGTGGCGATGACCACCGCATCGACGTCGGCGCGGTCGAGAATCCGCCGCGGATCGGTCGCGGCGAAGACGTCCTCCCCGCGTTGCTTCATCTCGCCCACGCCGGCGGCTAGTCGTTCGGGATCGACGTCGCACAAGGCCGTGATGCGCGCCCCGGCGAGACCTGCGAGCTGCCTGAGATGGGAGCCGCCCTTGTTCCCCAGCCCGAGGATCGCCACGCGCAGGTCGCGATCGGCGGCGAGCGCCCGGCGCGCCAGCGGCAGCGTCAACGCTCCGGCGAGCAAGGTTCGTCCGAGAAAAATCCGGCGGGTGAGGCCGTGGGGAGAAGGGTGCTTCGTCATGGCTGGAGATGTCGTTCTTCGTGGGTTGAAAAGGCCGCGAGGTCGGGGAGCGCGGCGGCGTCGAAAATCACGAGCCGGTAGCGGAGCCGGAGCGTTTCACCGCGGGGGACGACGAGCGTCCCTTCGCTCGCAGCAGGCAGGGCGCGGGCGCCGAAGGCGTTGCCCACGATCAAGCCGTAGTCGCGCGCGTGCCACCAAGATGGATACGGGTTGCCGTCCGACGCGAAAACCGCCGCTCCGACGAAGCGTCCGTCGATCTCGCGGTAGCCGGCGCACCACGGGGAAACCTTCCCCCAGACGGCCTTGGCGCCGCGCAGCGCGTCGGCATTCAGCATCGAGCCTCCGTGGCGCTCGATCAGCGGCGTGGCCAGCCGCACGCCGAACCCCAGCTCCTCCTCGTCCCCGAATCGGAGTTCCCTCGAATCGGAACGGAGCGCGACCTCGCAATCGAAGACGTAGCCGTCGTCCCGCCGGCCGAGCGAGACGCGCAGCTCCTGGGTCGCCATCGAGCTTCCGTCGGAGGCGATCAGCCGGCTGCTCGTCGCAAACGAAAGCACGCCGTCGCGCACCCCGGGCGCCTGCGAGAACCGCAGGTGCTCGATGCGGCCCTTGTTGCGCCAGAAGTCCTCGCCGTCGATGCGACTGAACCCGAACCAGACGCCGGGGTGCATGAGCGGATGGTCGGCGAGGTCGCCCTCCGCGGGTGGTTGGTTTCTCGTGATCAACGTGCCGCCCGGCGCGCGCAGATTCGCGAGGTAGGGACGCAGGATCCGGTCGTCCCGAAAAACGAACTCGCCGATCGGCCGGCCTTCATCGAGCAGGAGCACGCGGTTGGCTTCCGTCTCGAAACCGAACGCGGAATCACCCGCGGGGTTCGAGACGCATCCCCCGGCGCCGACGAGAGAACCCAGCGCCAACACCACCGCCGTGCCGGCTCGCACCAAGGCGAGGCAACCGAGCCGGCCTCCGGCGAATCCACGCCGCCAAGGTGGAAGCCTGCCTCCGGACGGCGTTTCCCGCGGACGTGCGCCGAACAACGCGGTCCGGAGGCCCACGGCCACCTTTGCGCTGACGCGGCTTCTCCAGGGCTTCATCGGACCAGCCACACGAAGGCGAGGATCATCGCGACGACCGCGACGCAGGAGAGGAGGAACCCGATCACCGAGACGCGGGACGGGACGGGGAACTCGAAATCCGTTCCCCGGAAGAAGACGGCCCGCTCGGCCGGCGTCGTGCCCTCGGGCAGCCGGCAGGGCTCCGTCACCACTTCTCCATGACGCACGGGAGTGCGGATCAGCTCGTGGAAGAGCACGAGCTTCGCGGGGTCGGTCGGTCGGGTGGCGAGGCTGACGGCGATGCCCGCCGCCGCGGCGACGCCGAGGTAGACGACGATCTGCGCGGGCTCGGAGAGGCCGGTGCGGGAAACGAGCCACCAGGCGAGGAAGCCGGCCAGCGTGCTCGCCCAGGCGCCGGGCGCGTTGAAGCGGCGCCAGAAGAGCCCGAGCCAGAAGGCGATGCCGAGCATGGGGGCGATCTTGAGCCAGATCTTCAGACCTTCCACCACATTGGGCATGAGGTAGGCGGCGCCCACGCCGCACACGACGACCGCCACCCCGGTCACGCGCCCCACGAGCAGGTAGTGGGCTTCAGTCCGACCCGGCCTTCGGGGCCGGTAGATGTTCTCCGTGAACAAGCCGGAGGCAGTGATCATGTAGGAGTCGCACGAACTCATCACCCCCGCCAGGAGGGCCGCCATGAAGACGCCGAGCAGGCCGGGGAGCATCGCCGGCAGGAAGCGGTAGGCCATCGTGCCGTAGATGTCATCGGGATTGACGGAGGCGACATCGACTCCGGATTGCATGTACAAGGCGAACGCCCCCAGCCCCGTCAGCGCCCAGGCGACGGTGCAGAGGCGCTTGACGAGGTTGCCCACGACGAAGCCGAAGCGGCCGTCGAACTCCGTCCGGCCCGCGGAGCAGATGCCCATGACGAACGGCTGGGCGACGATGCCGACCAGGGAAAGCAGCGCGAACGTCGCCACGAAGAACGCGTCGAGACCTTCGGGCGCGAGGAGCGAAAGCATGGCCGGATCCTGGATCGAGTCGCGCATGCCGGAGAGCCCGCCGACCGCGCCAAGGACCGAAGGCAGGAGGATCAGCGAGAAGACGATCGTGAGCAGGCCCTGGATGAAATCCGTCACGATCGCCGCGCCGAGCCCGCCCGCGGTGCCGTAGGCGACGAAGAGCACGGCCACGACGGGGATCGCCAGCTCGGCCACGAGCAGACCGTTGCTGCCCGACTCGATCAGCGCGCCCGCGCCCTTGAGCATGAGACCGATCTTCACCGCCATCCCGGCGATGCCGACGAGCGCGAAGAGCACGGCCACGCTCCGATCGAAGCGCAGGTGGTAGACGTCCGCCGTGGTGAAGGCGCGCAGCCGTCGGAAGATCGGCGCGATCAGCCAGTAGAACGGCGTATTGAACAGCCACAGCCACTGGTACCAGATCCCGGACAACCCGCTGCGAAACGCGCCCGAGGCGACGACCACCGCCTGGTCCGACGCCGTCCCCGTACCGAAGGCGTGCATCATCATCATGCCCTTGCCGAAGCGCCGCGGCATGAAGAAGTCGCCCCGCGACTTGACCAGACGCCCCACCCGGACTCCCAGCCAGGCGACGCCGGCGAGGTAGACCAAGACGACGAGGAAATCGATGAGGTGCGTCCGGAACACCAGGTTACTCCCTCCAGGACATCGGGCTGCTCATCGATCGAACCACGCTGCGTCCACCACCGCGTGTTTGATGGCCCGGCGGTTGTCGTCGTAGGCGACGTGGATCCGGTCGTCGCGGGTCACGAGCAACGTCGGGTAGGTGTAGGCGTGTCCGCCGCTCTCGATCGCATGGCTGACCCGCCACGTCCTGCCCCCGTCGTTGGAGAGCGAAAGGTTCAGCGGCGTGCGACGGCGCGGGTGGTCGTTGTGTGCCATCACGAGATCGCCGTTCTTCAGCCGCCCGAGCGCCGGCCGCGAAGAGGGATTCGGCAGATCGGTCTGCGTCAGCGGATCCCAGGTGCGACCGTTGTCGCGCGACCGCGAGATCCAGAGGTTGCTTCCCTGACCACGAGGACGGAGGAAGGCGACGAGGCTGCCGTCGTCGAGCTGCTCGACGGCAGGCTGGATGTTTCCAGGTCTTGAATACAGCGGGGCGGTCTCCCGCCAGGTCGCGCCGCCGTCCGAGGAGATCATGAAGAGCGAGTACCAGCCCTTCCAGGCCTCGGGGTGGTAGACCTCGCGGTTGAGCGGGAGGAGGATGTCGCCGTTGCGGAGGACGAGCGGACGGGTGGCGACGAGCGTGCCGGTGGGGTAACGGAAGTGCGGCTCGGGCAAGGCGACCTCCTCACCCCACGTCTCGCCGAGGTCGCGCGATTTGCGCAGGTAGAGTTTCGCGAACTCCCAGGACTCGCCGTAAACCTTGAGGAAGAAACACCACAGCGCATCGTCGTGCCAGAGCAGCACGGGGTTGCCCACGACCTGGTTGGGCAGGGGAATGATGGGCCGCGGGGTCGACCACGTGTTCGTCGCCGTGGTGAATCGGGAGGCGTAGATCCGGCTCTCGGTCGAGAGCTCGTACTTGCCGCCGTACCAGACGACGTAGAGGTCGCCGTCGGGCAGCTCGGCCAGCGACGTCACGCCCTCCCAACCCGTCCCCGGAAGACCGGTGGACACGTGCGCCGAGAACAACGGCGCCCGGATCGGACCGGGCTTGTCGGCCGGGTCGACCACCGTGTAGCGCACGGGCTCCGATTCCGTCTCCCGGCCGTGCCGATCGATGGCCCGGGCGGTGAACGACCCCACCCAATCCACCGGGCGGTCGATCTCCAGGCGGTAGGGAGGCGTGTGGACCTCGCCCAACGGGAGCGCGAGCGAAAGATCGAAGAAGGCGACCTTGGCGACGCCGTCGTCCGGATCCGAGGCCTCGGCCTCCACCACGATCTTCGCCGGCATCGTGAACTCGGAGCGCGTCCGCGGGGTGATGATCCTCACCGCGGGCGGCTGGTTGCGGCGCACGCGCTCCGTCGCCACCGCCCAGAGCGCCACCGCCGCGTCGTCCTGTCGCGCGATCATCGTCTCCGCCTCGACGACGAGCTGCTCACCGTCGCGCGCCGCCGCGTAGTTCAAGGTGAAGACCCGGGCGCCCGGCAGGTCCCGTCCGCGGGAATGGTAGGTGAAGAAGTGCGCGCCCCCGCCGGTGACGCGCGCCTTCACCAGCAACTGTCCATGGGTGTGGGAAACGTGGAAACGCAGCACCCGCTCGCTACGATCGGCCGGGGCCGTGAGGGTGAAGCCCGCGCCCTCGCCGAACGCAGCGACGGGCTCTGCCACCACTTTCCCGATACGCACCGGCGCATCCGCGGAAACGATCGGCGCGGCGGGGCCGTTTCGTACGGCGGCGACGCCGAGGCGCTTCAGCGCCGGCGCGTCGCCTGCGGCGACCCACGGAGACTGCAGGACCGGCGATTCCTTCACCGGGTCGGAGTTGCCGAACAACCATGCTCCCGCCGCGGGCGCAGCCAAGCCGGCGGACGCGGTGAGCAGGGCGACGGCGAGCGATGGGAGTTTGAAGCACGGACTTCTCATAGGGTTTCTTCGCGGTTCACTCCGCCGCGGGCCTCGCGGCGCGGCCGCGCATGACCTCGATGAGCGCGCTGTTGTCGAGCGCCCCGAGTCCGGCCGCCTCGGCCTGTTCGAGGACTTCGCGGTGCGCCCGGCTCAGCGGCATCGGGAGGCCCGCATCGGCGCCGGCCGCGAGCATCAGCCGCACGTCCTTCAAATGTTGGGAGAGCCGCGCCTCGGGGGAGAACTCGGAGCGCACCATCTTCTCCCCCTTCACGTCCATGGCGCGCGAGTACGCCGGGCAACCGCGAAGCACCTCGAGCGTCAGCGCAGGATCGAAGCCCATCGCCTCACCCAGCGCGAGCCCCTCGGCCAGCGCGGCGCGGTTGAGCCCCAGCACCAGGTTCGAGACGAGTTTCATCCGCGCTCCCGTCCCCGAAGCCCCGGTGTGGAACGAGCGCCCGCCCAGGCGGGAGAAGAGATCGGCGCACGCGGCGTAGGCCGCGGCATCGCCTCCGACGAGGAGCGAGGACTGCCCGGCGCGCACCTGGGTGCTGTTGCCGGAGATCGTCGCGTCGAGGTAGACGACGCCGCGGTCCGCGAGATCGCGCGCGATCCGCTCCGCGTGCTCCGGATCACCCGTGGTCGTGTCGATGACGATCTGGCCCGGCCGGATTTCCTCCGACACCTCCGCCGCGACCTTCTCGACCTCCACGTGTGTCGGCAGACTAAGGAAGACGCGATCGCACGCGCGAAACACCTCGGCAGCCCGCTCGACCGCTCGCCCACCGGTACGGGTCAGCTCGTCCCGGCGTCCGCATTCGATGTCGGTTCCGATCACCGACAGACCACGCCCGATGAGACGCTCAACAAGCGCCGCTCCCATCAAACCCAGGCCGACCACACCGATCGGATCCACATCCGGCTCACGCTCGCGCATGTGCGACGATGGCCGAAGGGGACTCGCGGTCGCAAGCGCCCACCCGTTGGATGCGTCGGCGCTCATCGGGCGTGGGGTCGGTTCAGCGAGGGTCGTGAAACGGCCAGGTGGACACCCGCCCGGAGCGGCGGCATCCCTGCCGCCGGTTGTTCGTCCCACCGGCGGCAGGGATGCCGCCGCTCCACCGAAACGCTCGGATGCGCCGCCCTGAAGCGGCAAGACCTGCGTCCGATGCTCATGAGCGTTTCCGCAGCGCCGGAACCGGCGCCGAGGTGTCCCGCAGCCAGGCGAGCAGGACCTCGAGGAGCTCGTCGCGCTCGCGGGGCCGATCGGCCGCGAGGTCGCGGTGCTCTCCGGGATCGTCGCCCAGGTGGTAGAGTTCCACCGCGAGATTTCCGGGCAGCCCTTCGCGGCCGCCGTCGAGCAGCCATTCCTCCCAGAAGAGGTGGAGCTTCCACTCTCCGAGGCGCACCACGCTCACCGGACGGGTGCGGAAGATCTCGTCGCGCCCGCGATTGACCGGCCGGTCGAGGTAGCCGGGAAAATGCCAGAAGATCGGCCGGGCGGGCCACGCCTCCTCGCCGCGAAGCAGCGGCAGGAGCGAACGTCCGTCGAGCGCCGGGACCTGGCCCCGGACGCCGGCCGCGGCCAGCCAGGTCGGAAACAGGTCGATCTGCGTGACCGGCACGTCGCTCGCACCGCCCGCCGCCACGACGCCCGGCCAGCGGACGAGCATGGGCGCGCGGATGCCGCCCTCGTAGTAGCCGCCCTTGCCGCCGCGCAGGGGCTCCTGTGAACGCCCGTCGCCCCCGCCGTTGTCGGAGGTGAAGACGACCAGGGTGTTCTCCTCCAGGCCCAGCTCGGCGAGTTTCGCCAGAAGCATTCCCACGGCCGCATCCAGATCGTGGACACACGCGGCGTAGAGGGGCTCGTTGTGGAGCCTGCCGGGCTTCTTCGCCTCGAACTTCCGCAGGCTCGCCGGCGTCGCCTCGAGGTCGCTGTGTACGGCGTGGTGCGAGACGAAGGCGAAGAACGGCCGCTCCCGGTGCCACGTCATGAAGTCGCACGCCGCCCGGGTCAGGGAGAACGCGCCCTTGGGATCGTCCGGCTCGTCGCGAAACGGGTTGGGACTCGGGAGACGGGAGTCGAAGTAGACTTCGAAGCCCTGCGCAGGAGGCAGGGTGGCCGGGTCGAGACGATCGTCGACGTGCCACTTGCCGAACAGCCCGGTCGCATAGCCGGCCGCGCGCAGGCGCTCCGCGAAGGTCGTGAACCCGGGCGCGAGGTCGATGCGGTTCGGCACCGGCTCGAGCCGCATCGCCTCCTGCGGACCGCGGTTGGTGCTGTTGACCGCATAGAGACCGTGCCGCGGCGAATACAGCCCGGAGAGGAGGCTCGCCCGGCTCGGCGCGCAATTGCCGGCCGGTGCGTAGGCGTCGGTGAACAACATGCCCTGCGCCCGCAGCCGATCCAGATGCGGCGTTTCGTAGAAGTCCGAGCCGCCGTAGCCGGTGTCCGACCATCCGAGGTCGTCGGCGTAGATGAAGACGAGGTTCGGTGGTCGGGCCGCGGCGGCGCCGGCGACCGCGAGCGAAAGGATCAGACTCGCGATGCCGACCCGGAGCCGGTGCACGAGCGAGAGATCACGCGAGGGAAAGCGGCGCCTTCCGGGGAGCGCACGCGTCTCGCGTGCTCCGGTCGGCGTCTCGCCGACCGGATT
>DAIPIQ010000008.1:35531-39825 GCA_036770745.1 Opitutaceae bacterium
GCGAGCGAAAGGATCAGACTCGCGATGCCGACCCGGAGCCGGTGCACGAGCGAGTCGACGCGCGGCTCCCTTCCGGGGAGCGCACGCGCCTCGCGTACTCCGGTCGGCGTCTCGCCGACCGGATTCGACCTGCGGGAATCCTCGGACGTGCGCAGCCCGCAGTCCGTTGATTCGGGCGAGACGCCCGCGCTCCCCGATCGACCGATCGGAAAGGCGGGACTGCGATCAGGAGGTTCCATCAGTAGAGAGACTGGTCAGAAGCGGAACGTGTTCGAGAGGATGAACTGCCGCTCGGGGGGGATCCGGATGACGGCCACCGCGCCGTCGGGATTGATGGAGACGGGGATGTCTTCGCCGTCGCCGCGGTAGAGGTTGCGCGCGTTGAGCTGGATCGACCAGTCGAGTTTGCCGTCCGAGAAGCTGCGCCGGTAGCGGAGGAACATGTCGCCGTTCCATTCTTCGGGTCCGCGGAACGGATTGCCGATGTCCGGGATCTGGTTGCCGAACTCGTCGAGCACGATCGGATAGCCGGCGGCGATGTCGCTCTGCCAGCGCAGCGCGCCGCCCACGCTGAAGCCCTTCAGCGGGCCCCGCGTGAAGTCATACCGGGAGATGAGGTTCACCCGCCACTCGCGCTGCTCGGCCGAGACCGTGTCGTCCTTGGCGAGTTCGCTGCGCACGGTGAACGAGGTGAGCGCGCGATAGCGTTCGAGGAAGGTGCCGTTCTCGCTCGCGAAGGGCGCCTCGCGCGCCACGTTGAAGCCCTGCGCGATCAGGTTCTCCTCGATCTGGAAGGTCAGCGGACCGGCGATCGGGGCGGTGTTCGAGCGCACGGTCTTCTGCTGCGCCACGTTGAGCGAGACGTTCCAGTTGTCGGTCAGGCGTCCCACGAGATCGACCTCGAGACCCTCGGCCACGAAATCGAAGGTCGAGCTGAGACCATCGACCCGGTTCGATTCGACCTGGTGGAACACGCCGCCGGAGGGGTTGATCGCCTCCACCACGCGGAAGTCGTAGACGCTCTGCACCTCGGCGGGGAGGATGCCGATGATCTTCGCGTAGAATTGGTCGTAGGTGCTCGCTCCCACGACCGCGGCGTCGGTCTGCGTGATCGGGATTCCGCTGTCCTCGGCGCCGATCGTGCGCTCGAGCCAGACGGGGATCCGCCCGACGATCGATCCCAGCGCACCGCCGATGTTCGTGCGCGCGTTCGCGTTGGTGGTCTCGTACCAGTTGAAGCGGGCGGAGAGACGCCGGTTCAGCAGCTCGACGGTGAAGCCGTACTCCGTGGTTTCACCGCGCGGGCTGTCCAACGGCTGATTGAGGATGTTGTTCGAGATGCCCGCCGGCTGGAAGCTCTCCGCCTCGTAGTAGTGGGCGCTCAGATCCATGCCCCAGGGCAGCTCGAAAAGGTGCTTCTCGGGGAACACGCCCACCACGCTCCAGGTGAAGGTGCTGTCGTCGTCCACGCTCGCAGGCGTGTCCTCGAGAAAGAGGAGGGACTCGTTGAAGTTCCCCTCGGCGGTGCGCAGCGGGACGAGGCTCGGATTGTTCGCGTTGGGAAAGGTGACGTCCTCCTGCAGCCGCCGATAGACCTTCTGCTCGTCCTTGCGCCAGGCCGCGAGGGTGATCAGGTGCTCGTCGAGCCAGCGGCTCTGCATGCTGAAGGCGGTCGAATCCAGGTCCCGGCGGCCGAGGTCGGCGTTGATGAGCGGCTCGATCACGGTCCACTCGTTCTGCACCCCGCGTTTCACGTTGTTGCGGTTGTCGAAGTAGATGATCCGGTGCTTGTCGCCGGCCTTGGGGAGCTCGAAGTCGAGCTGATCGGTGACGCGGAACTGATCCAGCGTGGTGCCGAGCATGGACGGTCCGACGTAGACCTGCTGGTAGACGACGCGCGTTCCCGCATTGTTGGCGCCGTTGGAGATGAACGAGGCACCCGGCGAGTCGCCCTGTTCGGCGATGAAGATCGGACGATGGTTCTCGAATCGGGAATCGTTGCGCCGGTCCTCGAACAAGCCGGTGAAGGTGTGCGAACCGAGGATCTTTCCGAGGCGGCCACCGGTGAAGTTCTTCGTGTCGAGGGTGCCGTAGAGGGTGGCGCGGATCGTCTCCTGATCGTCCCAGCGCTCGTCGGGGCCGAAATCCTGCAGGCGCACGACCGGCCGACCGAGATTCTCGTTGAGGAAGCCGTCGCCCACGCCGTCGCGGTTCGTGTCGCCGTTGGGCTGATGCCGGGTGACGTCGATGTAGATCTCCTTGGCCACATCGCTTCCGAAGGGGAGGCGGCTGTAGCGCTGCACGGACTGGTTGTCGTAGGCGATCTCGATGCCCGCCTTGCCGCCGAAGAGCGGCTGCTCGAGGAAGACCTGCTGGATCTCGAAATCGGTGTCGACGCGGCTCATCGTGCCTTGGAAGAGGCGGTTGCGGTAGTCGAAGATGTTCCGGTCCTGCATCGTGAACGAGTTGAAGCCCGGGAGGCGCCGATCGAGGTTGAATGTCCAATGGATGTTTTCGGCCGGCTTGCCGACCGGGAACCACCGTCCCTGGATGCCCGAGATTCCGGCGAGGGCGGGATCGGCATAGCCGACCGGCGCGCTGCCCGAGTTGCGGTTCAGGGCCGGAGAAAGGAAATACGGCGTCGAGTTCCGGACATTGTTCAACCCCTCTCGCGTGAACCGCTCCACCGTGGTCAACGGGATGAAGGTGGCCCTGTCCGCCGCGAACTGGTCGAGCGTCATTCCGGGAGGAACCTGCGCGAGCCCGGCCGCCACGGCGTCGCGCACGTCCTGTTGGGAGAGCGCGCCGAGCTCGCCCTTGAGCTGCGCGATGGTGACGCCGGGGACGCGGAGCAGCGCGAGTGGATCACGGTAGCCGATCCACCAGTTGCTGTAGGCGTCGGTCGGCGGCAGCACGTCGGGCGGGTTGCTGTCGATGTCGCCCTTCTCGAAGGCGGCCCGGAGGGAGGTGCGGCCGAGCCAGGAGGAGTTCTTGTTCTTGGAGAGTGTGAGATCGAGCGCCGCGTAGAAGCGGGCGTCGCGCCGGAACGCGGGCTCCTGCTGGTAGTTCAGCTCGTCGTGCAGCGCGGAGAGCCGGACCGCGAGACCGTCCTCGATCAACGTCTGATTGACGTCGATCGTCTGCCGGTTCGAGCCGCGCTGTCCGAAGCCGATCTCCATCTCCTTGAAGTCCGCGTTCATCATCGCGCGGTTGGTCGAGTTGTCGATGACGCCACCGGGAGTCCCCAAGCCGAACAGGACCGAGTTCGGACCGCGGTTCACCGTCACGCGCCCGGTGTTGTAGGCGTCGAACGGGACGATGGTCTGGAAGTAGTCGCGGGTCAGCGCGGCCGAGACGAGGCCGCGGATGCGCTGGGAGTTCTGCGGATCGCGTCGCTGGGAATTGGTGCCCAACCGGCGATTGCCGTCGAACTGGGTGTCGGAGAAGTTTCCGAAGGTGCCGCCCACCTCCGTGTTTCCCAGGTAGGTCAGCAGCGACTGGCTGTCCGTCGCGGAGAGGTCCTCGATGAATTCCTTCGTGGCGACGACGATCGATGCGCCGAGATCGCGGATGTTGCTGCGGATGCGCGATCCGGCGAGGGTGGTGGTCGCCTGATATCCCCGATCGTCGTCCGCGTTCACGGTGAACGGGCTCAGGATGATGGTTTCATCATCCGCTTCGGCCGGCGGAACGGGAGTGATCGGGGTCTGGGAAAGCGCGAGCGGGCACCAGAGCGCCAACGCGGAAAACGTCGCAAGGATCAAGCGTGTCATGGGGATCAGGGTTCGGGGTTCGCCGTGAAGCGACGTCGGCGCGCCACGGTCCACCACCATACTCGATGGGCCCCGCGTCCCACCATGCAGGTTCCGCCGAATCCCTTGTCCTTTCTGCCGGAGCTTGCGACGCAGCGGCGTGCACCCGCGGAACACGCCGTCCGAAGTCGGCCGCGGACCGCGTCGCACGACGTGCCCCGGGCGCCAGGGCGGCCCGGGGACGTCGGACATCTCCGGTCACCCGCGCGCGAGGGTGCGGAAACGCGAGGGCGTCATCCCCGCCTCGCGGTGGAACCACCGGCTGAAATAGAACTCGCTGGAGAAGTTCATCCGCTCGGCGACCTCCTTCACGGTGAATCCGGAGTCGGTCAGCCACCAGCGGGCGCGGTCGAGGCGGATTCGCTGCACGTGCTCGTGGAGCGTCTCGCCCTGCGAGGCCTTGAAGAGCCCCCGCAGGGAAGAGTAGCCCAGCCCGGCGGCGGAGGTGAGCTCTCGACCGGTTTCGGACGGCGCTGGCTGGC
>DAIPIQ010000008.1:39835-47842 GCA_036770745.1 Opitutaceae bacterium
GGAGGTGAGCTCGGACGCCCGCCAGTCGCGTTGCGGATCGCGCTGCACCGCCTCGAGGACGCGCTGCACGGGGGCCGGCGCGGGCGGCAGCGCCGACAAGACCCCTTGGGATTCGAACAACACTCCGGTGAGATCGGTCAGGGCTTCGTGCATCCGCCAGTCCCCGGAGGACCCGGTCCGCGCGGAACGTCGCGCGAGCGCACCGAAGGCCCGCTCCAGACCCCGCACCGCGGACGCCTCGGAGATGGCGAGGGCCGCCCGCTTCCTGAAGACGAGGTCGCGCCACGCCTCCACCCCCGGCCCGCTGAACCGCACGCTGGTAGTGACGAGCCGGATACCTGGGTCGGGGACGTACCGGCGCGGCCGGCCCAGATCCAGGAGCCACCATCCCGTCGGACCGAGCAGTCGGAACCTCGCGCCCGGCGCCTCCAGGACGCCCGCTCCGGACTTCACCCGGAAGAGGAACAGGCCGGCCTTGTCCATCCCCTCGTGGTCTTCGGGTTCGTCCCGCCAGACGTCCCCGATCGAAAGCACGTGCCACAACAACGAGCGGGTCGCGCGCGTCGGATTCAGCACCCGCAGCTTTGCGAAGGAGATCGCCATTACAAGGACCGATCCATGGCCGCTTGCAGGGCCCGGGGCAATCCAGAGTGGTTCGCAACGTTGCAACGAACGGTCACCACGCGGTGCGATCGCCCAGCATCCGCCTCCAGACCATGCCGAAGGCCCCCGTCCGTCTTCCGGTCTCCAACGGCGTCTGCTCCAGGCCGGAAGGATCGTCGACCCCGGGCCCGACGCGCCAGGAGAAGACGAATGCCCAGTCCTCCGGCGGCGCGAGCGGCGCCGGTCTCAACTCCCCGAAGCGCAGGTCGGAGAGTCGCACCACGCCGTCGGAATCCGCCGCGATCCACCAACCCTGGCTGAACCAATCGATCACCTCGAAGGCGCGCGTGCCCCGGACGCCCGTCGCCAGCTCCGCCCGCCGCGGCACGAAGGTGAACTCCACGGTCCCATCGGAATCCAGGAGCGACCAGTAACCGACGAGGAAACCTCCCTCGACTTCGGCGAGGTGCCGCCAGAGGACGGTGTTGAGCGGCGCGGCGGAGGTCAGCCCGCGGACGGCCACCACGCCCTGCCGGGCGAGTTCGCGCTCGAAGTTCGCCGCCGCCCGAGCCTGGGCCGCGAAGGACCAGGCCACGTAGAGCGTGCTGACCACAAGGCCGGCGATGTTCGCCCGGCGCCCCGCCGGCGAGCGGGCGCACACCGCCGCCAGCAGCACGCCCGCCAGCAGCGGCAGCGTGTAGAGCGGATCGATGATGAAGAGATTGTTCGTCCCGAAGCCGTGCCGGGAGAACGGCGCGAGGAGCTGCGTGCCGTAGACCGTGAAACAGTCGATCGCGACGTGCGTCGCCAGGATGAGCGCCGCCACCACTGTGGCCCGCAGCGACGTCAGACCGCTGGCGCGGTGGACCCGTCCCACGACCGCCGCCGCCACCAGGGTCAGCAGAAGCACGCCGAGGACGCCGTGCGATGGACCGCGGTGCCAGTAGAGTTTTTCGACCGCGTCGAGCCACGGGCCGGCCAGCACGTCGAGGTCGGGCAGCGTGCCGAGCGCGACGCCCCAGGGCAGCGACCAGCGGCCGAGCGGGCGATGCCAGCCGGCATGCGCCACCGCGGCGCCGAGCGTGGCCTGGGTGAGCGAGTCCAAACGCGAGGCGGAGAAGCGAATCCGCCTTGCGCTCTCGTCAACCCGATTCCCGTCGATGGCGCCCGGCGGTCGTGGGCCGGATCTCCCGACCGATGGACCTCGAGCGGCCACGGCGCTTCGATGGCATGCCCTCCCGGAGCGGCGGGGTTGTCCAGTCCGCCAAGTGAACGTTCCGACGGCGGCAAGGATGCCGCCGTTCCAATCGGGGCGTTCGGACTCGCGCCGAGGCGCCGCCACGCGAGCCAGCGGAAGGGAGATCCTCAACGCAGACCCCGACGGAGAATTCAGGACCTCCCGGAAGCGGCGGGATGACTCGGCTTTCTTCGCGGTCTTCCGTGCGCACGATCCCGTCGGCGGCACGCCGAGGGAGGGCGGGCCTCGGGGCTCACCGAGCCGCGATCGAGACGCCGCCGTCCACCATCAACGCCTGGCCGGTGATGTTGGAGGCGTCGGGGCCGGCGAGGAAGCAGATCGCCGCCGCGATCTCCGCCGGCTCGGCCGCGCGGCCGAGCAGCCCGTAGCCCGCGGCCTGCGCCCGCAACCGCCCGGGGGTGAGCCCGCGTTCGGCGGCGGCCTTTTCGTGAAACTCCGTGATGGTGTAGCCCGGGCAGACGGCGTTGACGCGGATGCCGTCTTTTCCGTGGGCGACGGCGAGGCTGCGCGCGAGCGAGAGCAGGGCGGCCTTGGTCGCGTCGTAGAGCGGCATGTCGGCGCGGCCGGCCAGCGCGTGGGTGGAGGAGACGATCACGATCGCGCCCGCGCGCTGCTCCTTCATCGCGGGGAGGACGGCGGCGCAGGATTCGGCCGCGCCGCGGAGGTTGACGCCCACGATCTTCTCCCAATCGGCGTCGGTCGCGGCCTCGATGCCGCCGTAAACGCGGGCGCCGGCGTTGGCGACGAGCACGTCGATCCGGCCCCACTCGCGCAGCGCGGCCGCGGCCCACTCCCGGCAGGTCTCCCCGCGGGAGACGTCGCCGGCGAGAAACCGCGCCTCGCCGCCCGCCTCGCGGATGCCGCGGCAGACCGCCTCGCCCTTTTCCGGCCCCAGGCTGCCGATCAGCACGCGGCAGCCCTCGCGGGCGAGCCGCTCCGCCGCGGCGCGGCCGATCCCGGAGCCGCCGCCGGTGACGAGGGCGACCCGCTCCCGCGGAGGAGGGTTGCGCGCCGCCGGCGTTTCCGTTTTCCGTTCGAGGCGGGTTTTCCCGGCGGCCAGCATTCCGCGCAAACGTCCCCAAGGCATGCGTCGTTGCTAGCGGCTCTCCTCCGATGCTGAAAGAACGATTGATCCGCAAGGCGCTCGGCGGCCTCCGCCGGATGAGCCCGCGTGCAGCCGAACGGCTGCACGATCTGGCCGCGGCGAGGCGGCACGCGCGCCGCGGCGATCCGTTGCGGTGGGAGCCGATCCGGCCCGCACGTGAGAGCCGGGTGGAACCGGCCGGTTTCGTCGTCGGGAGCGAACTCTTCATCCTCGGCGGCTACCGCACGCTCGCGGAGGTGAGCGGGCTGATCGAGATCCACGAACTGAAGTCCGGCCGCTGGAAAACACCCGTCGCGCTGCCGGCCGGCATTCCCCACACGCACCAGGGCGTGGACACCGACGGCGCGCGCTTCGTCTATCTCGCCGGCGGGCAGGTCGGACCGGAGGCCCGGCCGTGCGTGGCGGACGTGAGCGTCTTCGATGCGCCGCAGCGGACGTGGCGTTCGCTGCCGCCGCTGCCGGAGCCGCGTTACGCGCCGATCACGCGTCTGCTCGACGGGCGGCTGCACGTCGTGGCCGGCGCGAGGCCGGATCGTTTCACGCACGCCGCCGACCACTGGAGCCTCGCCGTCGCCGACGGCCGCGCGCTCGACACGCACTGGCGCCCCGAGCCGCCGATCCCGCGCGGCGGGCACCACCGGGCCAGCGCCGTGATCGACGGGCAGCTCTACAGCATCGGCGGCCAGGAACGCGACGTGCGCCCGATCCCGGGCGATCCGCGCTGGACCTGCGACTGGTCCACGCCCGAGGAGATCCTCTACGGCGAGTGCCACGCCTATTGCCCCCGCCGGCGGGCGTGGCGCTCCTGTGCGCCGATGGCCGAGGTCTCGAGCCACGCGGAGTTTTCGTCGTTCGTTCACGGCGGCCGGCTGTGGGTTTTCGGCGGCATCGAGAACCGCAACCGCCTGAAGTCCACCGTGCAGGTGTATGACCCGGCCACCGACCGCTGGCGGATCGCCGGCCATCACCCGTATCCGATCAAAGGCCACGTCGCGCTGTCCTACGGCGAGCACGTGTTCTCCTTCTGCGGGCAGAGGAGCGTGAGCGAAATCGACGTGCGCCCGGGCGCCGTGCTCGCCAGCGGCTGGAAGGCGCGCTTGCCCCGGACGCCCGCCATCGCCCCCAACGACATCACGAGCACGCCGCGGACTCCCTGCGCCGGATCCCGGCCCCTGTAGAGTGGCACGACCGCGTCGAGCCACGGACCGGCCGGCACGTCGAGGTCGGGAAGCACCCACGGCACGCCGCCGATGGGCTTGTGCGGAGAGGCCGCATCCTTGCCGCCGGAGGATCGTCGCACCGGCGGCAGGGACGCCGCCGCTCCGCGTGGCAGGCGCGACGTTTCAGAACGTGAACGTGCTCGTCAGGAACCAGCGCTTCTCGGGCGCGAGGCGCACCGTCGCGGGTTCGCCGAGCGGCTGCACCGTGATCGCGATCGGGTCGTCGTCGCCGATGAGATTCCGTGCGCTGAGCTGGATCTTCCAGCCGATGCGGTCGTTCGAGATCTTGCGATCGTAGGCGATCCACGCATCGACGTTGGTCTCGGCAGGGTCGTAGTAGGGATTGGCGACGTTGATGCCCATCGGCTGAAAAGAGTGCCGCTTCTTGAACACAGCAGCAAGGACTCCACCTCGGGAGCGCCCTCGACGATCAGGCACGGACTTGCCCGGTCCGGGGAACCCGGTCACCGCAGACCCAACCAGAGACGCGGGATCCGGTCGGCCGGCTCGGCGAACTCCCTCCCGCGCACGAACGTCCGGAGTTCCCCGGGCGCGACGAGGCCGGCGGTGCGCAGGTGATCGAGCGCGTTCTGCGCGGCGAGGACCTCACCCGGGGCGCCGCCGCGCACGATGTCCGCAAGAACCGGATACGCGGCATCCACCGCGCCGAGGTGCGCGACCGCTTCGGCGGCCACGACGCGCACGTCAGCCCATTCGTCTCCGAGCCGCGCGAGGAGCGCAGCCCGCGCCGGGGCGGCCTTCTCGCCGAGGACGAGGCAGCCGGTCGCCGCCCAATAGCGCAGGACGGGGTGCGGATCGTCGAGCGCCGCGAGCAGGGCGGGCAGGTGCGCGGGGTCGCGATCGCCGGCGAGGTTCGCGAGGTCGAGGATGCGCTCGAGCGGATAGGCGTCGCTCTGCGCGTAGGCGTGGATCGTGCCGCCTGCCGCGAGTTTCTCGAACATGCCCTCGGGGATGAAGCCGGTGTCGCGCGTCGCGAGGATCTCGGCGCGCAGCGCGGCCCGCAGCGCCTGCACCCGCGCGGCGTGCGCGGGATCGCCGATGCGGTTGCGCAGCTCGAAGGGATCGTCGTCGAGCGCGTAGAACTCCTCGCCGGGCTTCGGCCGCCAGTAGGCGGATTGGACCTCGTCGCAGCGGCCGGCCATGAACTCCTCGAACCACGAACGCATGCCCGGCAGCACCTCGAAGGGATACGTGTAGCGCTGCCCCCACGGCCGGTGGGGCGAGTAGTTGCGCACGTAGCGGAAGCCGCGATCGCGGACGGCGCGGACGGTGTCGTAGCGCTCATCCATCCGGCCCCGGTGGAGGAAGACGTGGTCGCGCGGCGCGGCCTTGTTTGCGCCGAGGAACGCGCGCCCCTCGTAGTGCGCCGGGATCGGCACGTCGCAGAGACTGAAGAGCGTCGGCGGAAAATCCACGAAGCTCACGGGCTCCTCGACCCAACCGCCCGCGGCGGCGGGCGCGAGATGGCGCCATTTTTCGGGAAAGCGGATGATGAGCGGCACGCGGGTGCCGGAGTCGTGGATGTTGCGCTTGCCCCGCGGGAGCGCGCCGCCGTGGTCGCTGAAGTAGAAGACGATCGTGTCCTCCGCGAGACCCGCCTCCTCGAGCTCCGCCAGCGCGCGGCCGACGCGCTCGTCCATCCGCGTGATCTGGTCGTGGTAGTTCGCCCAGTCCCGGCGGATCTCCGGTGTGTCCGGGTGGTAGGGCGGCAGCGCGACCTCCGGCGGAGGCACGCGAAAGGTCGCTTCGGGATCCCGCGGCGCCACCCGGCTTTCGTGGCTTTCCATGAAGTTGAACACCGCGAAGAACGGCTGTCCGGGAGCGCGCTTGGCGTAGTGCGCCTCGCCGCTGCTCTCGTCCCAGACGCGTCCGCGATCGGCGAGGTTGTAGTCGGTCTTGGAGTTGTTGGTGCAGTAGTAGCCTGCGGCGCGGAGGTGTTCGGGGTAGAGTTTGAACCCGGCCGGGATCGCCACGCGGCTGCGGTGGTGCTGGGCCCCGAGCGACGAGGCGTACATGCCGGTGATCAGCGTGGTGCGCGCGGTGGAACAGACGGGCGCGTTCGCGAAGGCCCGGCGCCAGCGCACACCCTCGGCCGCGAGCGCGTCGAGGTGCGGTGTGTGGGCCTGCGGGTCGCCATAACAGCCGAGGAGCGGGCTGTTGTCCTCGCTCGTGAGCCAGAGGATGTTCGGCCGGGCGGCGCACACCGAGGCGGGCGCGAGCAGGCACGCGAGAATCAGGATGCGCGTCACGAACAACCCCTGATCTCCGCGCATCGGATCGGCAAGGTTCGAGGTGCGCGCGCGGTCGGACCTCGCGGCGATCACGGTCCGTGCTCGCCCCGGGGCGGGACTCGGCTTCGCTCCCGGCGTGCCCCGCCCGCTCGCTTCCCCCCTCCTCCTGGTCCTCCTGCCCGCGACCGTCGCCGCCTCGGAAAGCCGCTCACCCGAGGTGATCGTCGAGACGCTCTGTGCCGGCTGCCACGGCCCGCTCCTCACCGGCGGGAGCGGTCCCAACCTTCTCGACGACCTCAACCATCACGGCAACGAGCCCGAGGCCGTGCGCGAGAGCATCGTCGCCGGCCGCCCGGCGACCGGGATGCCTCCGTTCGGCGCCCTGCTCTCCGTCGCCGAAACGGACGCGCTCGTCGCGTTCCTCGCGAAACAACGGCTGGGCTGGCAGGACGGGTCGATCCGTCCGCCCCGGCCACCCGACTCGGTCTCGGTCGCGAGCGAACGGATGCGTTTCCGGGTCGAGACGTTCGTCGGCGGCCTCGGCGTGCCGTGGGGCCTCGCCTTCCTCTCCGAAGGCCGGATGCTCGTCAGCGAGCGCGAAGGCCGGCTGCGGGTCGTGCGAGACGGCCGGCTCCTCCCCGAACCCGTGCGCGGCACCCCTGCGACCCATGTCTTCGCGGACGGCGGTTACCTCGACGTCGTCGCCCACCCCGACCACGCACGTAACGGCTGGATCTACCTCGCCTACGCCGAGGCCGGCGCGGCGCCGGGAGCGACCGCGACCACGATCGTGCGCGGGCGGATCCGGGACGGCGCGTGGTGCGACGAAGAGGTGATCTTCCGCGTACCGGAAGCGCACCAGCCCACGGGGGATCACACCCACTACGGCTGCCGGCTTCGCTTCGATCGCGGCGGTCATCTCTACTTCACCATCGGCGACCGCGGCCGGACGATGGCGGCGCAGGACCTCGCGAGCCCCTTGGGAAAAATCCACCGCGTGCACGACGACGGCCGCCCGCCCGCCGACAACCCCTTCGTCGGCCGGCCCGACGCGTGGCCGACGATCTGGAGCCTGGGGCACCGCAACCCGCAGGGCCTCGATTTCGATCCCGTGAACGGCGCGCTCTGGGCGACGGAGCACGGCCCGCGCGGCGGCGACGAGCTCAACCTCGTGATCCCCGGCCGCAACTACGGCTGGCCGCTCGTCTCGCACGGCCACCCGCAATTCGGCGAGGCGATCGGCGGCACGCATCGCGAAGGCCTCGAACCGTCGGCGCACCACTGGCCGCTCTCGATCGCGCCCTCCGGCATCGCCTTCTCGACCAGCGACCGCTACCCGGGTTGGAAAAACCACCTGCTCGTCGCGACCCTCGTCGGCGAACACCTCAGGCGCCTCGAGCTCGACGACGCCGGCCGCGTGACGCACGAGGAGCTCCTCTTCCATCGCCTCGGCCGCGTGCGCCACGTCGCGCCCGGCCCGGACGGTTTCCTCTACGTCATCCTCAACCGCCCCGGCCGCATCGCCCGCCTCGTGCCTGAGGAGTGACGGATGGAAGGGAACTGCGACGA
>DAIPIQ010000127.1:0-11772 GCA_036770745.1 Opitutaceae bacterium
CGGCCTCCCGGCCGCCGGTGGGACGTCGCACTCGGCGGCCGGGAGGCCGCCGCTCCCACGAGTCGGCGCTCGCGGGCTCCGACGGACTTCGTTCCCACCCGCGTCCGTCGGCCGGCCTGCGCCGGCGGGCTGGCTGCCCGACATGGGTTCGAACCATGACTAGGTGAGTCAAAGTCACCTGTGCTGCCATTACACCATCGGGCAAGCGAACGAGTGGGCGAAAGTTGGGCCCGCCCCGGGCTCCGTCAAGATGCGAAATCCCCGCGCGCAGGGTGCGCCGGATACGGGCATTGACCCACCTCGACACGGATCGCACAAACGTCCTCATGCAGACCAGGCGCGCTCCGTCGCAACAGGTTAAATACAAACGCATCATCCTCAAACTCAGTGGCGAGGTGCTGCGTTCGACCGAAACGGGGGACCCGATCGACTGGCGGACGCTCGAGCGGATCTGCGCTCAGATCAAGGAAATCCACGACCTCGGGGTCGAGGTCGGCATCGTGATCGGCGGGGGCAACATCTTTCGCGGCATCTCCGGGACGAACCGCGGGGTCAACCGCACCACCGGCGATTACATGGGCATGCTCGCCACCGTGATCAACGGCCTCGCCTTCATGGAGTGCCTGGAGAAGATGGGCGTGGTCACGCGCGTGCAGAGCTCGATCCAGGTGGCCGAGCCCTTCATCCTCCGCCGCGCCGTGCGCCACCTCGAGAAGGGCCGCGTCGTCATCTTCGTCGCCGGCACCGGCAACCCCTACTTCTCCACCGACACCGCCGCCGCCCTGCGCGCCAGCGAGATCGGGGCCCAGATCCTCATGAAGGCCACGAAGGTCGACGGCGTCTACGACAAGGACCCGGCCAAACACCGGGACGCCGTCCGCTACGAGACGCTCACCTACATCGACGCGCTCAAGGGGCGGCTCAACGTCCTCGACTCCACCGCGTTCTCCCTCTGCCTCGACAACAACGTCCCCATCCTCGTCTTCAACCTCAACGCCGACGGTGCGATCCGCGCCGCGGTCCTCGGCGAAAAGATCGGCACGCTCGTCAACTGAGCCTCCGCTCCCGCCCGACACCCTCGACGCCTCCTCACGATGAAACCCCATCCGATCCTCCAGGATATGCTCGCCCGCATGCAGGCGGCCGAGCAGCACACCCTCCACGAGTTCTCCAGCATCCACACCGGCAAGGCCTCGCCCGCGATGGTGGAGGGCGTGATGGTCGAAGCCTACGGCGGGATGATGCGCCTCAAGGAGTGCGCCGCCATCACCACGCCGGACTCGCGCATGATCACCGTGCAGCCGTGGGACAAATCCCTTCTCAGACCGATCGAGAAGGCGATCCAGCTCGCCAACATCGGCATCAACCCCGCGGTCGACGGCTCGCTCGTGCGCCTGCCGCTCCCCGACCTCACCCGCGAGCGCCGGCAGGAGCTCGTCAAGGTGATCCACCGCCTCGCCGAAGACGGCCGCGTCTCGATCCGCAACGCGCGTCGCGACGCGCTCGACGCGGTGAAGAAACAGGAGAAGGCGGGAGCCCTCTCCCAGGACGAGGCCCGCCGCCTCGAGAAGGAAGCCCAGGGCCACACCGACAAGTTCATCAAGGACATCGCCGACCACGTCGCCCACAAAGAGAAGGACCTGCTCCACGTCTGACCCGGGAAATCCGCCGACGGCCGCCATGCGTAGCTGACGAGGTGACGAGGCGGTCGAACCGCGCCCCGTGTCCCTTCCCTCCTCCGTGTCTCCGATCCATTCGTGCCCCTTGGTGTCCATTCGTGGTTCCTGACCCCCTGCGCGTGAGCACCGAGCCTCCCTCATCGCCCAAGCCGTCGCGGCGGATCGTCGTCAAGCTCGGCACCGGCGTGCTCACCTCCGGCGTCGGACGTCTCGACGAGGCGCGCATCGCCGACCTCGCCGCCCAGATCGCGGCCCTCCGCGCCGGCGGCCTCGAGGTGATCGTGGTCTCCTCCGGCGCGATCGGTCTCGGGCTCGGTGCGCTCGGTCTCACCCGGCGGCCCCGCGAGACGGCGAAGAAACAGGCCTGCGCCGCCGTCGGCCAGAGCCTCCTGATGCAGACCTGGCGGCGCGCCTTCCAACCGCACGGCGTGACCGTCGCCCAGGTGCTGCTCACCCACGAAGACCTTCGCTCCCGCGACCGCCACCTCGGCGTCAAGGCATGCCTCGAGCAGATCCTCGACTACGGCGCGCTCCCGATCATCAACGAAAACGACACCGTCAGCTCGGCCGAGATCCAGGAGGTGCGCTTCGGCGACAACGACACGCTCTCCGCCCTCGTCGCCTCCCTCGCCGAGGCGCGGCACCTCGTCATCCTCTCCACCGCCCCGGGTCTGCTCGACCTCCGCGGAGGCGGCGGGATCATCCCGGTCGTCGAAAGGATCACGCCCGAGATCGAGGCCCTCGCCGGAGGCACCACGAGCGAGACCGCGGTCGGAGGCATGATCACGAAGATCTCCGCCGCGAAACTGGCCACGCGCGCCGGCTGCGGCGTGTTCATCGCCGCCGGGGCCGAGCCCGACATCCTCGCCCGCCTCCTCGCCGGGCGCGGCCCCGGCACGTTCTTCGTGCCGAGCGGCCTGCCGATCGCCGCGCGCAAACGCTGGCTCGCCTATTTCCAACGCCCGAGCGGCTCGATCGAAGTCAACGCCAGCGCCGTGCCCGTGCTCCGCGACCACGGCCGCAGCCTGCTCCCGGTCGGGGTGACCGGCGCCCGCGGCCGCTTCACCGCCGGCGAGATCGTCGACATCATCGATCCCGACGGCCGGGTCTTCGCGCGCGGCGTGGCGCGCTTCGGCGACGACGAGATCGACGCCATCGCCGGAAGGACCACCGAACAATTGCGATCGCTTTTCCCCGAGCGTAAACGTCTCGAGGTCGTGCACCGCAACGACCTCGTGCTGCTCTGAGCACGCGCGGTCGACGGGCCCGACCGCCGGCGACCGAACTTTTCCTTGCCCCGCCGGCCGGTCTTTGCGGCCATCGGCCCTTTCCACGATGGAGTTCTCACTCACCGGCGACCGCTCCCTGCCCGACGGGCTTCCGCCGATCGACTTCCGGGCGGAACTCAACGACGAGCAGTACGCCGCCGTCACCGCCCCCCCGGGGCCGATGCTGGTGCTGGCCGGCGCCGGCTCGGGCAAGACCCGCACCCTGACCTACCGCGTGGCGTGGCTCCTCCACCAGGGCGTCGACGCGCGGGAGATCCTCCTGCTCACCTTCACCAACAAGGCCGCGAAGGAGATGCTGCGCCGCGTCGAGGAACTCACCGGCACGGAATCGCGGCGCTTCTGGGGAGGCACGTTCCACGGAATCGGCCACCGCCTCCTGCGGCTCCACGGCGAGGAGATCGGGATGGACCGGCGCTTCACGATCCTCGACGCGGGCGAGGCCGAATCGCTCCTGCGCGAGGCGGTCGACGAGGTCGACAAGGGCTTCTTCAAGGACAAGGGCCATCCCAAGCCGGGCGTGCTGCTCGACATCATCAGCCTTGCGCGCAACACCTGTCAGGGTTTCCCGGATACGCTCCGCCGCTACTTCCCGCACCACGAGGACCTGCACGAGAAGGTCGCGGTCTTCGCCGGCGTCTACGAGCGGGCGAAGCTCGCCCACAACGTCGTCGACTACGACGACCTGCTCGTGCGCTGGCTCGAGCTCTTCGAGAAGTCGCCCGGCCTCGCGGAGGGCTATCGGCGGCGCTTCCGCCACACCCTCGTCGACGAATACCAGGACACCAACATCCTCCAGGCCCGGATCGTCGACACCATGGCGGGCCACCACAGCGTCATGGCGGTGGGCGACGACGCGCAGTGCATCTACTCGTGGCGCGGGGCGAACTTCGAAAACATCATCACCCTGCCCGACCGTCACCCGGGCACGACGATCCACCGGATCGAGACCAACTACCGCAGTTCGCCCGAGATCCTCGCGCTCGCCAATTCCGTCCTCTCCAACCAGGTGCGCGGGCGCGGCTTCGAGAAGGAGCTGCGGGCCGCGCGCGGCTCGCACCAGAAGCCCTTCGTCGTCCCGGCCCTCGACTCGCGCGAGCAGGCCCTCTTCATCGCCTCGCGGCTGCGCGGCCTGCTCGACGAGGGCCGCGGGTTGAAGGACGTCGCCGTGCTCTACCGCGCACACTTCCAGTCGCTCGACCTCCAGGTCGAGCTCTCGCGCGCGGGCATCGACTACGTCATCACCAGCGGCGTGCGCTTCTTCGAGCAGGCGCACATCAAGGACCTCGTCGCGCACCTCCGCTTCGTCTTCAATCCGGGCGACGTCCTCGCCTTCACCCGGCTCGCGGTGCTCCTCCCCAAGGTCGGCGAGAAGGGAGCGCGCAAACTCTACGAACTCGGGATGGGACTCGCGCGCGAGAACGGCCTCCACCCGATCGACGCGCTCCTTCTCCCGAAGGCGATCGCCAAGGCCCCCGCCGACGCCCGCGACGACCTCACCGCGCTGCTCCACTCGCTGCGCGACATGCGCGAGGCCGCCCGCGGCGGCTCCCCGGCGGACGTCGTGAAGCTGGGCGTCGAGGGCTGGTACGGCCTCTACCTCAAGGGCGCGTTCGCCAACTACGCCCAACGGCTCGACGACCTCGTCGCCCTGATCGGTTTCGCCGCCAAGTACGACGATCCCTCGGACCTGATCGCGCAGATCACGCTGCTCACCTCCGAGACCGCCGACCGCTCCGTCGACGCGGAGCGCGACGCGGTGCGGCTGACGACCGTCCACCAGGCGAAGGGACTCGAGTTCGACGTGGTCTTCGTGATCGGCCTGAGCGAGGGCCAGTTCCCCCTCCGCCGCGCCGTCGAGGAGGGCGATGTCGAGGAGGAGCGCCGGCTCTTCTACGTGGCGGTGACGCGGGCGCGCGACGAGCTCTACCTCTGCCACCCGCGCCTCAACACCCGGGGCGGCCCGGTGATGAACGCGCCCCCCAGCCGCTTCCTCCAGGAGCTGCCCGAATCGCTCTACGAGACCGTTCGCCTGCGCCGCTCCAGCGAGTGGTGATCCCGGGCCGCGCCCGGCCGTCTTTGACACGCCCGCGGCGGTCCCGATACTCGAAGACCCGCATGGCCTCCCCGAGACACCTCCGCATCCTCCCCGTCGTTTGCGCGCTTGCGCTGCTCGCCGCGCCCGCCTCCGGCGCGACGCGGATCAGCCGGCTCTGGACCGGCTACAAGGAAACGGCCGACTTCGTCCGCCTCCGCGAGATCCTCACCGGCGAGGAGCACACCGGCGACGCCCTCGTCCTGCGCACGCAGCCGGCCGAGCGTGACGGCTTCTACTTCACCCTGCGGCTGGACGGGCGCGACGGCGCACCGGTGTCCGACGGCCGGATCGTCCTCCACCTCGTCGCGCCCGACGCCGCACAGCCGCGGACCTTCACCTTTCCTTTCGCCTCGGACGGGCGCCGCCGTCTGCGGCTGGAGCTGGGCTTGACGGGTCCCGACTGGACCCACGGCCGGACGCTTCCGCTCGCCTGGCGGCTGGAAGTCTTCGGCCAGGGCGGCGAGCCGCTCGACAGCCGCGAGAGTTTCCTCTGGTCCGCGCCCGCGACCTCCGATCGTTGAGGCCGGACCGCCGCGCGACTGGCCCGTTTCCTGCATTTCGCCCCCGCCCTCATGTCGGAACTTTTCCAGAGCTACGCCCACGGCCACTTCCACGATGAGATGTTCTCCGCTCCCGGAGCGGCCCGCCCCGCCTACCGGCTGGCCTACGAGCGTCTCGCGCGGATGACGCGCGCCGACATGGTGGAGAAGCAGGCGCTCGCCGACCGCACCTTCCTCTGGCGCGGCGTCACCTTCACCGTCTACAGCGACAACCAGGGGACGGAGCGCATCTTCCCCTTCGACCTGATCCCGCGGATCATCGCCGCCGACGAGTGGGCGCACCTCGAGCGCGGCCTCGAGCAGCGGATGCAGGCGCTCAACCTCTTCCTCCAGGACGTCTACGGCGAGCAGCGCATCCTCCGCGAAGGCGTGGTCCCGCGCGAGCTCGTGGAGACCTCGAAGCATTTCCGCCGCGAGATGATCGGCTTCCGCCCGCCGCGCGACCTCTACGTCCACATCAACGGCACCGACCTCATCCGCGACGAGTCCGGCCGCTACGTCGTGCTGGAGGACAACCTTCGCTCGCCCTCGGGCGTCTCCTACGTGTTGGAGAACCGCCAGGTGATGAAGCGGGTCTTTCCCAACCTCATGGCCGCGTGCCCGGTGCGGCCGGTCGAGCAGTACTGCCACGACCTGCTCGCCACCCTCCTCCACCTCGCCCCCGAGGGCGTGGCCGAGCCCAAGGTCGTCCTCCTCACCCCCGGCGTCTACAACTCCGCCTACTTCGAGCACTCGTTCCTCGCCCGGCAGATGGGCGTGGAGATCGTCGAGGGCTCCGACCTGATCGTGCGCGACGAACGCGTCTACGTGCGCACGACCCGCGGGCTTTCCCGGGTGCACGTGATCTACCGCCGCATCGACGACGACTTCCTCGACCCGGCAGTCTTCCGCAAGGACTCCCTCCTCGGCGTGCCCGGCCTCTTCAACGCCTACCGCAAGGGCCACGTCGCCCTCTGCAACCCCATCGGCACCGGCGTCGCCGACGACAAGGCCACCTACTACTACGTGCCGGCGATGATCCGCTTCTACCTCGGGCAGGATCCGATCCTCCCCAACGTCGACACCTTCCTCTCATCGCAACCGGCGGACTTCGACCACATCATGGCCAACCTCCCGAAGCTCGTCGTGAAGAGCGTCAACGAGGCCGGCGGCTACGGCATGCTCATCGGCCCGCACGCCGCCAAGGCGGAGATCGAGGAGTTTCGCGCGAAGATCCGCGCCAACCCCCGCAACTTCGTCGCCCAGCCCACGATCGGCCTCTCCACCTGTCCCACGGTCTGCGACGGCGCGATCGAGCCGCGCCACATCGACCTGCGACCCTACATCCTCAACGGCGCCTCGATCCGCATCACCCCGGGCGGGCTCACCCGTGTCGCCCTCCGCCGCGGCTCCCTCGTCGTGAACTCCAGCCAGGGCGGCGGGAGCAAGGACACGTGGGTGCTCTCCGACGAACAACCGCAGGCCCTCGCGCAAAACCAGACCGAGAAGGTCATCCTCTGAACGGCAAGGATACGAAGAAACCGATCCACGAAGCCCGGCCCTTTCGCGACCCCTTCCTCCGTCCTTCGCAGTTCCCCCACCTCATGCTCTCCCGCGTCGCCGACCTCGTCTACTGGATGGCCCGCCACCTCGAGCGGGCCGAGAACACCGCGCGCATCCTCGATGTGAATACGCAGCTCGCGCTCGACCTCCAGCGCCCGACCGGCGAGGACCCGCGCGCGTGGGAGCCGATGATCCACGTCGCCGGCCAGGTCGACCGGTTCAACGAGCTCTACGACGCCGTGACCGAGCGCAACGTCGTCGACTTCCTCACCTTCAACCGGAAGAACCCCAGCTCGATCGTCTCCTGCATCGCCCAGGCGCGGGAGAACGCCCGCTGCGTGCGCGAGCAGATGAGCGGTGAGACGTGGGAGCAGCTCAACCGCTTCCACCTCCGCCTCCACAAGGAGTCGATCGACACCTACCTCGAACTCGGGGCCAACGAGTACCTCAACCGGGTCAAGCTCTCCCTCCAGCTCTTCGACGGCATCGCCGGCGGCATGCTCCCGCGCAACGAGGGCTGGCACTTCTACAAGCTCGGGCGCCTCCTCGAGCGGGCCGACAACACCTCGCGCCTGATCGACGTGAAATACTTCTCGCTCCTGCCCTCCGCCCGCGACGTCGGCACGGCGATCGACACGATCCAGTGGGCCGCGGTCCTCCGCTCCTGCTCCGCCTTCGAGGCGTTCCGCAAGAACCGCCGGGGCCAGATCACGAGCGAGCGCGTCATCGGCTACCTCATCCTCGACGAGTTCTTCCCCCGCAGCATCCGCTTCGCGATCACCGGGGCCGAGGAATCGATCCGGCGCATCACCCGGGATTCCGACCACCACTTCTCGACCCGCCCCTCCCGCCACCTCGGCCGGCTCCGCGCCGACCTCGATTACGCCGAGCCGCAGGACATCATCGCCGGCGGCCTCCACGAGTGGATCGACACGCTCCAACTGCGCATCGCCGAGACCCACACCGCGATCGAGGAGACCTTCTTCGACTACGACGCCGCGAAGGCCGTCGTGCTCGAATGAGGGGACCGGCGCGCCCCGACGCGGGCGAGCTCCCCGGCCCGGCCCCCGCCGGCCGCGTGCTCGCCGAGATCCTCGACGGCGGCCAGTGCTTCCGCTGGTCCTCGCCCGCCCCCGACACCTGGACCGGCGTGAGCGGCCGCCTCGCCGCCACCCTCCGGCGGGCCGACGGGCGTCTTCGCGCCGAACTGCACGCGGGTGGACTCGACGACCTCCGGCGCCACCTCGGCGGCGACCTCGACTGGTCCGCGCTCGCCGATGCGCTTCCCTGGCGGAGCGATCCGCATCTCGCGCGCTGTCTCGCGGCCTTTCCCGGCCTGCGCATCCTCCGCCAACCGCTCGCCGAGACGCTCCTCTGCTTCCTCTGCAGCGCCACCAAGCAGATCGTCCAGATCCGCAGGATGGTCGCGCTCCTCGCCGAACGATTCGGCGACGAACTCGCGCCCGGCGTCCACGCCCTGCCCACGTGGGCGCGGCTCGCCCGTGCCGACGAAGCGGAGTTGCGCGCCTGTCAGCTCGGTTTCCGCGCCCGCTTCATCCACCGGACCGCGCACCGGCTCGCGAAGCTTCCCGGAGAATGGATCGACGAGACCGCCGCCCTGCCCTACCCGGAGGCGAAGGCGCGGCTGACCGCCCTGCCCGGCGTCGGCGAAAAGATCGCCGACTGCGCCCTTCTCTTCGGCGCGCAAAAGCTGGAGGCGTTTCCCGTCGACGTCTGGCTGCTCCGCGCGATGGGGCGCCACTACGGGCTCGGGGGGTGGACGCCGGCGCAGGTCGCGCACTTCGGCCGCGTCCACTTCGGCCCGCACGCCGGCCTGGCGCAACAATACCTCTTCGCATGGGAGCGCGGTTTCAGCGCGGCCGGGACGGATGCCGCCGAAGCCGCTCGCGCCGGGGATCAATCCTGGCCCACGAACGAAGGAGCTGGGGATGAACCCCAGCCCACGAAAGAAGGAGCCGGGGGTGAACCCCGGCCCACGGACGAAGGAGCAGGAGATGCGCCCCGGCCCACAACCGTCCGCGCCGAGGAGCTTGGGCCGGTGGCGGGATTCGCCTCCTCCGCCGTGGGCCGGGCTTTACGTCCGGCTCCGGTTTCCGCCCTCCCTTCCCGCGGCCCGGGAAGCGGCGCCTTGCGCCGCGGTCGTGTTTCTCTGCCCGGCGCAACCTACTTCCTCACCCTCTGCGCCCGACGTCCCTGCGCCCGCCTCACGGAACCGGAAATCTTTGCGGCGCTCGTGCTGGAGATCGGAGCGCTGGCCGATGACGGCATGCTCCAGACCCACGCCTGTGTCGCGATGCCCGATCACCTTCATCTGCTCTCCACCCTGGGTGACGCATCGAGCCTTGGCGGCTGCGTGCGCCGACTGAAAGGACGACTCGCGCCGGCCCTTCGACGCCACGGAGTCGCCTGGCAGAAGGACGGTTTCTTCGATCATCGTCTTCGCGATTCACGAATCGGATCCGGCCCCGCACTGCGATACATGCTCGCGAATCCCCAGCGACGAGCGCTGGTCGCCTGGGATTCGTCGTGGCCCTGCTGGTGGTGCGAGCCCGAAACGTGGAAATGGTTCGGGCCGACGACCGACCACGGAAGACCGTGGCGCGAGTGGGAGCGGGAATCGCCGCCGGGAGGGATCGCTGAAGTGCCGGGGATGAACCCCGGCCCACGACGGGGTCATCCCCGGTTCATCCGGACCCCCTGATCTTCCTCCGGGCCGGCCGACCCGTGGAGGTTTCCTCAGGCAACCTCGTCCAAAGGTGACGGAAGCCCAGTGCGAACGTCTCCGGGGCCGCGCGGATCGCGGCATCAACCCCCTCGGGCGTGAACCATGAGCCGCGTTCGATCTCGGCCGCGTTGAGGACGAACGGTCCCTCGCCCTCGGTACGGTAGACCCACACGAACTCGCGGCCCGTCTCCTCGCAGGCCTCGAGTCGCAACACCCGCCTCGGGCGCGCGGACGGTCGCCATCCGATCTCCTCCTCCAGCTCGCGGAGCGCACAGGCGTCGTAGTCCTCGCCGCGGTCGAGATGCCCCGAGGCCGAGGAATCCCAGGCCCCCGGCCAGGTGTCCTTGGCCATCGAACGCTTCTGGAGAAACACCTCGCCCGCCCGGTTGAAGACCAGCACGTGCACCGCGCGATGGAGCAGCCCCAGCCGGTGCACCTCCGCCCGCGGGGCGCGCCCGATCACCCGATCCCCGGCATCGACGACATCGAAGATTTCCTCGCCCATGCGCCGCAGGCTGGAGGGAGGGATCGCTCGCTTAAATTCCTTTCCGTCGGTCCGGCCGCCGGGTTTACTGACCCGCTTCCCGTCCCGCTCCGTCCACCGCTTCTCCTCCGCCATGGCCAAAGTCGAAATCGATCTCGTCGCCGAGATCCTCAAGGAAAACGAACTCGACGCCGCGACCGTCGACCGGATCGTGCGTCAGATCGCCAAGGCGGCCGAGAAGGCCGCCGACGAGGCCGCGGCCGACCGCGATCCCGTCGCGAAGAAACAATGGGTCATGATCGTCTCCGACCCCGAGGGCGAGCTGCCCGACACCGACATGGTCGGCTGGGTCGTGCAGATCCCCGAGAACGTCAGCCCCGCGACCGCGACCGAGCGGATCATCAAGGCCGCGCACGTCTTCAACACCACGCGCCGCGGCCGTAAACAGCCGGCGAAGAGCATCGCCGAGGCCTGCGAGGTGGTTGCCGCGAAGCTCTTCAAGGAGGAGCACGTCTTCATCAAGACCAAGCTCCCCGTCACGGTGCTCACCACCGACAACGTCCTCCCGTCGGACGCGGCGGGGAAGATCTCGATGGACGAGCTGCGCCGGCGCGATTGAGCGCGCGCCGCGGCCCTACTTCTTGAACCAGCTCCCGTCCGGCGCCTGGAGCCAGACGCCGGGAGCCGAGTTCTTCCGAAGGCCCTCGGCCCGGCCCTCGCCGACCACGGCGGCGGTGAGGCCGAGCCGCGAGGCGAGGATGCCGTAGAGGGCGCGACGGTCGGTGTTCTCGGCGTTGAGCACCTGCGTCTGCGCGGGCGTGAGCGCACCGCGCTGCTCGAGCAGGCCGCGGTTGTTCTCGCCGACGAGGCCGCCCGACTTCAACGCATCGACCTCGGCGACGCGCTCGAGCAGGCGCGTCTTGATCGCGTCCTCGTCGGAGTCCTGGGCGGTCGCACCGGCGACACCGAGAAGAAGGAAGAACGGCAGAAGAAGGATGCGGAGCGAATTCATGGCGGGCGGGAGGTTCAGGGTGCGGCCGGCACGGCCACGGTCTTCGAGGCCGCGTCGATGTCGGCGAAGACGTTCGCGAGCTCCTGCTGCAACTGGACCTTGAGGTTCACGTCGACGGTCATGTGGATGGGCTCGATCGTGCTGTGGGTCTTCACGTTGAGGCATCCGCCGGCGACGACCGCGGCGAGGAGGGGGAGCGCGAGCGGGATCCGTTTCATGCGACTTCGCCAACCATGCGCGACGACCGCCAGACCGCAACCGGGAAGCGCACCCGCGGCGCGGTCAGGGGTGTGATCAAAAGTGGTGGCAGGCCTCGGTTCCGCTGAAGATCGACGGGCTTCTGCGCGGCCGATTCGGACGCATCG
>DAIPIQ010000128.1:0-11721 GCA_036770745.1 Opitutaceae bacterium
TGTCGGCGAGGTCGAGCGGTCCCCCGCCGCGCCAGTCGCCCACGAGCCGTTCCACCACCTGAGGAAGAAGCGGCCGCGACCAGGGCAGGACGTGGAGGGTGGGGGACGACACGAGCCGTGAGCATCGCGCGGGCCCGCGCGACGACAACCCCGGAAGGCGCGAGGGGCGGGTGTGTTCGGGAAAGTGCGTGTCATCGCCGGGGCGGCGTCTAACTTGCGACTCCCGACCTCTTCGATGGCCGATCCCGCGGAGTTCCGACTGCGTTCCGAGTTCAGCAACGCCGAGCTGATCCGGCGGCTGCTCGCGCTCGCGTGGCGCTACCGCCGCAGTTGCCTGAAAGTGCTCGGGCTCCAGGTCGTGCTGCTCACGATCGGCTTGAGCGGGCTCGGGCTCACCGGGTTGGGGCTCGACGTGATCCGCGACGCGGTCGACGAGACCCACGCCACCCCGCCCGCGTGGCCCTTCGGCTGGAGCCCCCCCCCGGCGTGGAACTCGATGGAGCGGATCGGGCTGATCGCGGGGGCCATCCTCGCGCTCGCCCTCCTCCGGGCGGGGTTGAACTACCTCTACGGACTCCTGGTCGCGCGGCTCGTCCACGTCGAGATCGTCTACGACCTGCGCAACCAGGTGTACCGGAAACTGCACCGGCTGAGCTTCCGGTTCTTCGACGCCAACGCCACCGGCTCGATCATCAACCGCGTCACCGGCGACGTGCAGGCGGTGCGCATGTTCGTCGACGGCGTGCTCATCCAGACGATCATCATGGGCCTGTCGCTCGCGGTCTACCTGACCTACATGCTCAACCTGCACGTGCCGTTGACGCTCGCGTGCCTCGCCTCGACGCCGCTGCTCTGGGCCGCCTCGGTGGCCTTCTCGACCCGGGTGCGGCCGATGTACGTGCGCAACCGCGAGCTCTTCGACGCGATGGTGCTCCACCTCGCCGAGGCCGTGCAGGGCGTGCACACCGTCAAGGGGTTCGGCCGCGAGCCGGAGGTGCGGGCGAAATTCGACCGCGCGGCCGGGGCGGTCCTCGACCAGCAGCGGGGCATCTTCTGGCGGGTCAGCCTCTTCTCGCCGTTCGTCGGCTTCATTTCGCAGGTGAACCTCATCGTGCTGCTCGCCTACGGCGGCTGGCTCGTGGTGCATGACCGGCTCGCCTTCGGCACGGGCCTCGTCGTCTTCGCCGGGCTGCTCCAGCAGTTCTCCGGGCAGGTCGGCAACATCGCGACCATCGCCAACTCGATCCAGCAGAGCCTGACCGGGGCGCGCCGCGTCTTCGAGGTGCTCGACGCGCCGGTCGAGGTCGACTCGCGCCCCGGCGCGGTGCGGCTGGGGCGGGCCCGGGGCGAGGTGCGCTTCGAGCGGGTCGACTTCGCCTACCGGGCGGTCGAGCCGGTGCTGCGCGGGATCGACTTCACGGCCCCGGCCGGCCGGTGCGTCGCGCTTGTCGGCGCGACCGGCGCGGGCAAGACCGCGACCCTCGCGCTGATCCCGCGCTTCTACGACGTGACCTCCGGTCGCATCACCCTCGACGGGCACGACCTGCGGGACCTCGATCTGGAGGACCTGCGGCGCAACATCGGGATCGTCTTCCAGGAAAGCTTCCTCTTCAGCAACACCGTCGCGGCGAACATCGCCTTCGGGCACCCCGGGGCCTCGCGCGAGCAGATCGAGCGCGCGGCCCGGGTGGCCTGCGCGCACGACTTCATCGCCGCCCTGCCGCAGGGCTACGACACCGTCCTCGGGGAACACGGGGCGGACCTCTCCGGCGGGCAACGCCAGCGCATCGCCCTCGCCCGCGCGATCCTGCTCGAGCCGCCGATCCTCATCCTCGACGATCCGACCGCGGCGATCGATCCGGAGACGGAGCTCGAAATCCTCGACGCGATGGACCGCGCGATCGAGGGCCGCACGACCTTCATCGTCGCCCACCGGCTCAGCACGCTGCGGCGGGCCGACCTCGTGGTCGTGCTCGACAAGGGCCGGGTGGTGCAGACCGGCACGCACGAGGAGCTGATGCGCGCCCCCGGTCTCTACCAGCGGCTCGCGCGGCTCCAGATCATCGACGACCTGAGCGAGCGCGACGCCCTCCTCGCCACCGATCCGGGGGGAGGCGCCTCGTGAGCGGGCACACGACGGAGGGCGGGGGGCGCGCCCCGGGCACGCCGCGTGGCGGGAGCACGCTCGCGGCCCCCTCGGTCGCGACCACGCCCGACGGGCTCACGCTCACCTCGCGGCGCTTCGAGGAGGACGGCCCCGACGAGGCTCCGCTTCGCTTCGCCCTCATCGCGAGGGTGATCGGCTGCATGCGGCCCTACGCCGCGAAGCGCAACGTGCTCGTCGCCCTCACCGTCCTGCGCGCGTTCCAGATCCCGCTCGTCACGTGGTCGCTGACCGAGGTCATCACCGGCCCGATCGCGCGCCGCGAGGTCGACGCGATCCACCTCGGCGTGCTCGCCTACGCGGCGATCGCGTTCTTCACCGACTTTTGTTTCCACTTCCGTCAGCGGCTCGCGCTCGAGCTCGGCGAATCGGTCGTGCTCGACCTGCGGCGGGCGGTCTTCGCCCACCTCCAGCGCATGCCGATGGGCTTCTACAACCGCACCCGGCTCGGGCGGATCATCAGCCGCGTGACCTCCGACATCGAGACGGTGCGCGTCGGCGTGCAGGACGTGCTCTTCGTGAGCATCGTCCAGCTCGGTCAGATGGCCGTGACGGCCGGGCTCATGCTCTGGCTCGACCCGGTGCTCTTCGCGATCGTGGCCCTGCTCGCGCCGGTCCTGTGGGCGATCAACCGGCATTTCCGGCGCAGCCTGAGCCGGTCGTTGCGCAGCGTGCAGGAGAGTTTCAGCCGCGTGACCTCGACCCTCGCGGAGTCGGTCAACGGCATGCGGGTGACCCAGGGCTTCGTCCGCGCCGAACTCAACGCCGGCATCTTCCGCGGGCTCGCGGCCGACCACTCCGCCAACAACATGGCGGTGGCCCGCAGCAGCGCCGCGCTCACCCCGATGCTCGAGCTGAACTCGCAGTTCTTCATCGCGCTCCTCGTCCTCCTCGGCGGCTGGCGCGTGCTCCAGCCGGACGGCGGCGTCGAGGTCGGCGACCTCGTGAAGTTCTTCTTCCTCGCGAACCTCTTCTTCGCCCCGATCCTCTCGATCGGCGCCCAATACAACAACGCCCTCACCGCGATGGCCGGGGCCGAGCGGGTCTTCCGCCTCCTCGACCGCGAGCCGGAGTGGGAGGATGCGCCGGACGCGGTGGACCTCCCCGACCCGCGGGGTCGGCCCGCCGGGGGCGGGGCGCCGGGGCTCGCCGGCGCGCGGGTCGAGTTCCGCGACGTGACCTTCGCCTACGATCCCGGGCGACCGGTGTTGCACGGCGTCTCCTTCGTCGCCGAGCCCGGCCGGACCGTCGCGCTCGTCGGCCATACCGGGAGCGGAAAGAGCTCGATCATCAATCTCGTGGCGAAGTTCTACCTGCCCGGGGCCGGCGAGGTCCTGATCGACGGACTCGAGATCCGCTCGATCCGCGGCGCTTCGCTCCGCCGCCAGATGGGCATCGTGCTCCAGCAGAACTTCCTCTTCACCGGCACGATCCTGGAGAACATCCGCTTCGGCCGCCCCGGCGCGGGCGACGAGGAGATCCTCGCGGCGGTGCGGGCGCTGGACTGCATGGACCTCATCGGCGAGCTGCCCCGCGGTTTCGCCACCGAGGTGGGCGAGCGCGGGGCGGGCCTCTCGGCCGGGCAGCGGCAACTCGTGTGTTTCGCCCGGGCCCTCCTCGCCGACCCGCGCATCCTCATCCTCGACGAGGCGACGAGCGCGATCGACACCCTCACCGAGGCGCGCCTCCAGAAGGCGCTCGGGCGGCTCCTCGTCGGGCGCACGGCTTTCGTCGTCGCCCACCGCCTGAGCACGGTGCGCGCGGCCGATCAGGTGCTCGTTCTCGACCAGGGCAGGATCGTGGAGCGGGGCACGCACGACGCGCTCGTCGCCCGCGGCGGCGTCTACGCCGGGCTCCACCGGCAGTTCGTCGCCGCGACGAGCGCCTGAGCGCACCTGGGGGTGCGATCGGAAGTGGTGGCGGGATTCGGTTCCGCCCAACCCGGTTGCCCGGCATGCCCGTTGTTGTGGGGTTCATCGCCGGCTTCCGACCGAGAGACGCCGCACAAGCCGGGGCTGAACCCTCACGACCGCCAGCCGCGAGCACCTGAGCGCGTCCGGGGGAAATCGTGGTCGGAGCTTGAAACTCCGGCGCCGTTCGCGCCGTCCTGACCTTGGCATTCCACCCCTCATGGCAAAACCCCGACGTCTCGGACGCCTCCTTTTCTGGCTCCTGCTGCTCTCCGCCCTCGCCGCCGGCGCGTGGTACCACTTCCTCGGCCGCCCGGCCGCGCCACCGCGCTACCAGACCACGGTCGTGCAGCGTGGCGCGATCACCCAGGCGGTCACCGCCACGGGCCAGCTCCAGCCCGTCATGATCGTCGACGTGGGCAGCCAGGTCTCGGGCCGGATCATCGACCTGCTCGTCGATTTCAACAGCACGGTGAAGGCCGGCGAGGTGCTCGCGCGGATCGACACGGCGACGTTCGAGGCCGCGGTCTCCCAGGCGGAGAACGAGCTTCTCAACGCCCGCGCCAACCTCCGCCTCCAGCGCAGCAACCTCGAGCGCTCGCGTCAGCTCTTCGAGCAGAACCTCGTCTCCAGCGCCGCGCTCGAACAACTCGAGGCCACGGTCGAACAGGCCGAGGCCTCGGTGAAGATCCGCGAGTCCGCCCTCGTCAGCCGCAGGACCGACCTCGAGCGCTGCACGATCCTCGCGCCGATCGACGGGATCGTCATCTCCCGCAACGTCCAGCGCGGCCAGACGGTCGCCGCCAGCCTCAACGCCCCCGTCCTCTTCACCATCGCCAACGACCTCACGAAGATGCAGATCGCCGCCGCCGTCTCCGAGGCCGACGTCGGCTCGATCCAGGAGGGCCAGGAGGTGACGTTCACGGTCGACGCGTTCGCCGGGCGCACGTTCACCGGCGCCGTCAGCCAGGTGCGCAACTCCGCCAAGAGCATCGAAAACGTGATCACCTACGAGACGATCATCGACGTCGCCAACCCCGGCGGCCGCCTCAAGCCGGGGATGACCGCCAACGTCTCGATCATCGTCGCCCGGCGCGACGAGGCGCTGCGCCTCGCCAACGCCGCCCTGCGGGTGCGCCTCCCGCCGGAGCTGCAGCCGCCCCTGCCGCCCGAGCCCGAGCGCCCGCCCGGCGGCCCGCCCGGTGAAGGCCCCGCCGGCGGTCGCCCCGGCCGCGCCGGCGGCGAAGGCGGCGGCGACCCGGAGCGCCGGGCGCGCTTCCAGGCGATGATGGCGGCCAATCCAGAGATGGCGGCGCGCGTCCGCGAGCGGTTCTCCCAAGGCGGGGCCCCGAGTTCGCGCGTGGTCTACCTGTTGCAGGGGAGCGAGACCGCCCCGGCGATCGTCGCGGTCCGCGTGCGCACCGGCATCGGCGACGGCTCCTTCACCGAGGTCGTCGACGGCATCGAGGAGGGCGCGAAGGTCCTCACCTCGGTGATCCTCCCGGGCGCGACCCCGGCCGCCGCCACCCCGGTGAACAATCCCTTCGGCGGCGGCGGGCGCGGCGGCCCGGGTGGTTTCCGCGGCTTCTGAGCGGCCCCGCATGTCCGCCAACGGCCAGCCCGTCATCCGCCTCGAGGACATCCACCGGATCTACCAGACCGGCGAGGTGCGCGTCCACGCCGTGCGCGGCGTCTCGCTCGAGATCCACAAGGGCGAGTTCGTCGCGATCATGGGCGCGAGCGGCTCCGGAAAATCGACGCTCATGAACCTGCTCGGGGCGCTCGACCGCCCCACCTCGGGCCGCTTCTTCCTCGACGGGGTCGACATCTCGGGCCTCGGGCGCGACGAACTCGCCGAGCTGCGCAACGCGAAGCTCGGGTTCGTCTTCCAGAACTTCAACCTCCTCGCCCGCACCTCCGCCCTCGAGAACGTCGAGCTGCCCCTGCTCTACGCGCACGCGCGGCGCCCGATGCGCCGCCAGCGCGAGATGGCCGGGCGCGCCCTCGCCCTCGTCGGCCTCGCCGAGCGCGCCGACCACACCCCCAACCGGCTCTCCGGAGGCCAGCAACAACGCGTCGCCATCGCCCGCGCCCTCGTCAACGAACCCCAGGTCGTCCTCGCCGACGAACCCACCGGCAACCTCGATACCCGCACGAGCGTCGGCATCATGGGCCTGTTCCAGCAGCTCAACGACCGCGGCATCACCATCCTGATGGTGACGCACGAGCTCGACATCGCCCACTACGCCCGCCGGATCATCGTGATGCGCGACGGGCTCGTCCGCTCCGATGCCCGCGTCGAGCGCCGCCTCGTCGCCGCCGAGGAGCTCGAAAAACTCAACCGCGAGGAGGCCGCCGCCGCCCTCCACGACGGGAAGGAGACCGCCCCATGACCCGCGTCCTCGTCATCCTCAAGATCGCCGTCCGCGCCCTGCAAAGGAACACGCTGCGCTCCGTCCTCACCGCCCTCGGGATCATCATCGGCGTCGCCGCCGTGATCGCCACGGTCGCGATCGGCAACGGCGCCCGCGCCGCCGTCGAGTCGCAGATCGCGTCCCTCGGCCAGAACATCATCCTCGTCTCCCCCGGCTCCAGCTCCTCCGGCGGCATGCGCGGTGGGTTCGGCTCGGCGAGCACGCTCGCGATCGAGGACGCCCACGCGATCCGCAACGAGCTCTACGGGGTCAAGGCGGTGAGCCCCGAGATGATGCGCGGCCGCACGCTCTCGGCCGGCGCGGAGAACTGGCCCACCCGCATCATGGGCGAGAGCGAGGACTACTTCACGATCCGCGACTGGTCGCTGCGCGACGGAAGTTACTTCACCGGGGTCGAGGTGCAGAACTCCGCCAAGGTCGTCGTGCTCGGCGCCACCGTCGCCAACGCCCTCTTCCCCGACGGCGACGCGGTCGGCAAGGTGGTGCGCGTGCGCAGCACGCCCCTCGTCGTCCTCGGCGTGCTCGCCCCCAAGGGCGCCAACATGGCCGGCCAGGATCAGGACGACCTCGTCGTCATCCCCGTGACCGCGATGAAGTTCATCACCGGCTACAACCACCTCATGGCGATCAACGTCCAGGCCGCCGCCCCGGATCTCATCCCCTCGATCAAGGAGGAGATCACCGCGCTCCTCCGCCAGCGCCACCGGATCGGCGAGGGCCGCGAGGACGACTTCACCGTCCGCACCCAGGACGAGATCGCCGCCGCCGCCACCCAGACCGCCCGCACGATGACGTGGCTGCTCGGCTCCGTCGCCGGCGTCTCCCTCGTGGTCGGCGGCATCGGCATCATGAACATCATGCTCGTCAGCGTGACCGAGCGCACCCGCGAGATCGGCACGCGCATCGCCGTCGGCGCCCGCGGTCGCGACATCCTCCTCCAGTTCCTCGTCGAGGCCGTCGTCCTCAGCCTGCTCGGGGGCGTGCTCGGCATCGCCCTCGGAGTCGGCGCCTCGCAGGTCCTCGCCCGCGCCGCCAACATGCCCACCGAGGTCTCGACCGCCGCGATCACCACCGCCGTCGCCTTCAGCGCCGCCGTCGGCGTGTTCTTCGGCTTTTATCCCGCCCGCAAGGCCTCCGAGCTCGATCCGATCGAGGCCCTGCGTTTCGAGTAGGTCCCGGTTCAGTCCGCGCGCAGGTCCGCGAAAACCGGCCAGTCCCACGCGCCGTCCCCCGCCGGGCCGCGCCCCGTGCGCAGCACGAGGATCCGCCCCACACCGGCCGGCAGGGGGAGGTCGATCGCGTTCCAGCCGCGCTGCCCCGGCACGTCCCGCGGATTCAAGAGGAACTCCCCGAGGAGCCGTTCGCCGCCCGCCTCGCGCAGCATCCATAGGATGGATACGCCGTCCGAAACGCCGCCTGCGGTGTAGGCCCCGGGCCGAAGGGCCATGCGGCCCGTGAGCCGCGTCGCCCCGTCGGGCAGCGGGAACACCACCTCCGCCGGCGGCGTGAACTGGTGCGCCGCGGCCCCGTCGATCTCGAAGGTCTCCAGGTCGACCGAGAGCGACCACGCCGCCGGCTGCAGGGCGAAGCCCGCGAGCCGGGCGACCGGACGGTCCGCGAAGCGTTCGATCCCGAGCGCGCGGGCGGTTTCCGGATCCCAGTCCGTCACGATCGAGACGTCGTCGGGGTCGAGCCCGCGCGCCGCGACGAGGTCCCGGGCCGCGGCCTCGGTCGGGTTGAAGCGGAACGCGAAGTGGCTCCCCGGCACGCCGCCGCTGTAGCCGTTGAGCGTGCGGCGACCGCGCGCGAGCGCCGCCGCCCACGCGTCGAGCTGCACGACCGCCGAATCCTGGTTCGAGTAGCCGGGCGCGAAGGCGAGCACCGGCCGGTCGCCCGCCGCGATCCAGCCGCGCACGACCGACCCGGTTCGCGCCCGCGCGTGCTCCAGCGCCACCCGCGGCTGCTCCCACACGAGCGTCTCCGCGGCGGCGAGGACGAGCGCCGCGAGCGGAACAAGTCGCGCCGGACCCGCCCGCCCCGGCGCCGCCCGCAGCGCCGAGAGCCAGAGACCGGTCGCGACCACGGCGAGAGGAAGCGCCAGCACGATGAACCGGCCCGACGCGCGGAACGCCCGCAACGCCTCCAGGTGCGCGGCGATCCACGCGAAGACGCTCGGTTCGCCCCGTGCCGGCGCCGTGAAGAAAGCCGCTCCGAGGACCGCCCCGGCCGCGGCCGCGAGGAACCACCGACGCCGTTCCCCTTCGATCGATCGCACCACGAATCCGACCACCGAGCCCGCGAAGAGCAGGAGCAGGCCGAAGCCGGCGAGGAAGATGCCGTCGGGCGTGTGGTCCCCCGTCCACGGAAGCAGGCGCGGCCACCAGTGGCCGGGAGCGGACGTGATCCACGCGGCGAGCGTCGGCGCAAGGTCGAGCACCTCGCTCCACGGCCGGGCGTGACCGAGCCGCATGGCCCGCAGATGAATCCCGAGCACCAGCCCCGCCGCCACGAAAGCGAGCGCGGCGAAGAGGCACGCGACGGCCAACCGGCCGCGATCGGCCGGGGCGGGTGGTCGATCCGCCCCCGCCCGCGCGAGCGCCGCGAACAGCCAGGGGGCGCCGCACACCAGCGCGAAGAACGCGAGGTAGGGCGAGGCGGCGAACTGCCACGCGCCCCAGCCGAGCGCGGCGACGAGGTGGCGCCCGCCGCCCGCCCGGCGGTGGTGCACCAACGCGCAAGCCGCGAAGAGGGTGGGGAAGAACGGCAGCACCTGCGCATGGGTTCCCGCGAGCCAGACGATCGGCCCCGAGGCCGCCCCCAACAACAGGCAAGGACCCGCCACGAGGTCGTCCACCCGCACCGCCCGGAGCAGCCGCGCCAGCGCTCCGAGATTCAGGGCCGTGACCGCGAGGAACCATGCCTGGAAGGCGCGATGCGGGTCCGCGCCGAGCCGGCGCGCCGCCGTATAGATCGGCAACGTGCCCGCGTGCGTCTCGCTGAGCCCGAGGGCGCCGGCCTCGGGATGGAAAAGCCCCGGCGAGTCCCACGCGTAGACGCCGCTCAGCGATCGGTGCCCGTGCTCCAGCACGAGATGGTTGAAGCGCGCGTCGATCAGGTCTCCGGGATGCGCGGCCCCGCCGCTCGTCCAGATCGACTGCGTCGTGTGGACCCACGCCAGCGCCGCCCAGAACAGCAGCCAGAGTCGCGTCCCGGCCGTTCCGGCGACGCGCGTTGTCGGTGCCCGCCTCACGCGCCCGAGCAGGCCGCCGCGGGACCGCGCAGGCGATGGCAAACCTCCGTCACCGGCCGCGGAGCGCGCGTTCCCCTCGGAAAACCCCGCGTTTCTCCTCTGGGGATTTGCTTGATTCCCCCGTGTGGCAGGTTAATCCCCGACTCGTATGCCAAAAAAATCTGCTCGTAAGCCCAACGCAGCTTTCATGAAGCCGGTCACGCCGGATGAGAAGCTCGCCGCCATCGTCGGTTCCAAGCCGATGCCCCGCACCGAGATCACCAAGAAGGTCTGGGACTACATCAAGAAGAACAAACTCCAGGACGCGAAGGTGAGGACCAAGATCAACGCCGACGCTCCCCTCAAGGCCGTCTTCAACGGCAAGTCGTCGGTCACGATGTTCGAGATGACGAAGCTCGTCAGCGGACACCTTTCGTAAACGTTCCCCCACTTCTCTTTTTCCGAAGAACCCCGCCGGCCTCCGGCGGGGTTCTTCTTTGTCGCGAGGCGCTTTGACGCCGTGCGATCGCGCGGTAAGCTGCCCGTCTCATGAAAGCGTTCCCGCTGCGGCTGTTCCCCTCCGGCCTCGTGCTGGCCCTCGCCATCGGGTGCGCCTCGTCGCCGATGTCGCGCATCGATTCGAACCGTGCGGCCTATGATTCCTGGCCCGTCGAAGTGCGGCAGGCCGTCCTCGATGGTCGCATCGTGAAGGGAATGACGCCCGACATGGTCCGCACCTCGATCGGCAAACCCGGGCAGGCGCAGACGCGCCCCGGGCGCAAGGGCGAGGAAGAGGTCTGGATCTACGGCGGCCAGTCGGGGAGCTCGCTGCCCGTAAGCGGCGGCGTCGGCATCGGGCCGGTCTATGTCGGCGGCCTCGGCTCGGGCTCCGGCGGATCCTCCACGCCCTACCGCGAGGTCGTCTTCCAGGGCGGGGTCGTGGTCGCGGGCGACGACGGCGCGCCCTGACACGCGGTCCGCGGTCGCGGGTGTCGTTGAAATCCGGGTACAGGACCCGGTCAGCCGAGCGGTGCGGGGAAGGCGGCCGTCCGGGGCGTCTCCCTCTCGAGGACGCGCATCCCCTTCCCGTGCGCCCAGTTCCGGGCGGCCTTGCGGTTCTGGAACTCGATCGCGGAGACGGGGCGGGAGGTGCCGGCGTCGGTGAGACGGAAACGGCCGCCGGGCAGCGCCTCGAGGATCGCATCCTTGAAGCCGACGTTGGGGTGGATCATGCCGCTTTTTTCTTCGGCCCGCTCCCCGGCGGCTTTAGCCGGCGAGGACGGGCCGGGGTTGCGCGTCGCCGGCGGGAGCACAGTGTCGCGGCGTGCATCTTTTCGAGAGCCTCCCCACCGGCCTCGGTCTTCCGGACCTCTGGCAGATCGAGGCGAAGGGTGAACTCGACGCGGGCCGGGACGTCGTCGTCCACGCCCCGACCGGGGCCGGGAAGACGCGCGTCTTCGAGCTGCTCGTCGAGCGGGGATGGCGGGGGCGGGCGGTCTTCACCGTGCCCACCCGGGCCCTCGCCAACGACAAGCTCGCCGAATGGCGGGCGCGCGGCTGGAACGTCGGGATCGCCACCGGCGACGTCGCCGAGAACCTCGACGCGCCGGTCGTGGTCGCGACGCTCGAGACCCAGAGGAACCGCCTCCTCCGGCGCGAGGGGCCGGACCTGCTCGTCGTCGACGAGTATCAGCTTCTTGGAGACGCCGCGCGGGGCGTCACCTACGAGCTGGCCGTGGCGCTGGCCCCGGCGACCACCAGGCTGCTGCTGCTCTCCGGGAGCGTCCGCAATCCGGACGACGTGGTCGCGTGGCTGCGCCGGCTCGGGCGCGAGGCGGTGCTCGTCCGCCACGACCGGCGGCCGACGCCGCTGGAGGAGATCCACCTCGAGGCGCTCGCCGAACGCGTGCCGGAGGCGGTGCGCGGCTTCTGGCCGCGGCTCATCGCGCGGGGGTGGTGCATCGCGACCTCAAGCCCGCCAAC
>DAIPIQ010000129.1:0-11665 GCA_036770745.1 Opitutaceae bacterium
GCTGGCTCTCGCGGCTGGCCTGGAGCCACAGCTCGATGGTGAGCAGCAGGTCGCCGGTCTCTACGCGGGCGTCGACCTTCGCCGGAACTACTGACTCCGCGTGCCCGTCGTCGAACGCCTGCTTCGCTCGAAGCGGCCGCTCCTCGTCTGCCTCGTGCTCCCGGCCTTGTGGCCGGTCGTGCCGTTCTTCGTCCTCGCGGATCCGAGCGCGCTCGCCGAGCCGACGCGTTACGTGCTGCACCACACCGGGCTCGTGGCGCTGGTCCTCGTCCTCGTGGTCCTGACCTTCTCACCGCTGCGTGTGCTTTTCCCCGGCGCGGCCTGGACGACGGCGCTCCAACGACACCGCCGGTGGACGGGGGTGGCGGCGTTCGCCTACGCGGCGGCGCACCTCGGGATGTATTTCGTGCACGAGGGCGGGGCGGCGACGCTGCTGCGCGATTGGAACAAGCCGTTCATCCTCGTCGGTCTGCTGGCCTTCGCGATCCTCCTGGCCCTGGCCGGGACGAGTTGGAACGGCGCGGTCCGCCGGCTCGGGGCGCGGCGGTGGAAGCGACTGCACCGGATCGTCTACGTCGCGATCGCCCTGGCGACCCTCCATCAGATCTGGGCGGTGAAGGTTTTTCCGATGCAGGTGGTGTGGCTGGTCGGACCGTTGCTCGTCCTCGAAGCGTTGCGGGTCGCGGTGCTCCTGCGACGCGCGCGGGCCGCGGACTGAGCGGCGAGGCGAAAGCCGTTGACCCTCGTCGGAGCGTTGCGTCTCGTCGCGACGCGGTGGCCTCGCGCCCCGCGCCCCTCGACATCCCGCGGGCAGCAAACCCGCGGGAATCCAAGCCAAGCAACTCAACCGCAACCCCGTACTCAGGAGACCCATGGCATCCGTCCGATTCAAAGACCTCGTCAAGATCTACCCGCCCTCCGGCAAGCAGCCGGAGTTCAAGGCCGTCAAAGGCATCAACCTGGAGGTCAAGGACCACGAGTTCATGGTCCTCGTCGGCCCCTCCGGCTGCGGAAAATCGACGAGCCTGCGCATGCTCGCCGGGCTGGAGGACATCACCGCCGGCGAATGCTGGATCGGCGATCGTTGCGTCAACGACGTCCTGCCGAAGGACCGGGACATCGCGATGGTCTTCCAGAACTACGCGCTCTACCCGCACATGTCGGTCTACGACAACATGGCGTTCGGTTTGAAACTGCAGAAGCGTCCGAAGGCGGAGATCGACCAGCGGGTGCACGAGGCGGCGGACATCCTCGGTTTGCGCGAGCTGCTCCAGCGCAAACCCAAGGCGCTCTCCGGCGGCCAGCGGCAGCGCGTCGCGGTCGGCCGCGCGATCGTGCGCAAGCCGAAGGTGTTCCTCTTCGACGAGCCGCTTTCCAACCTCGATGCGAAGATGCGCGTGCAGATGCGCACCGAGATCTCGAAGCTGCACGCCCAACTCGAGGCCACGATGATCTACGTGACCCACGACCAGGTCGAAGCCATGACGATGGGCGACCGGATCTGCGTGATGCGCGACGGCGAGATCCTCCAGGTCGCGGAACCGCTCGAGCTCTACCACCGGCCGGAGAACATGTTCGTCGCCGGCTTCATCGGCAGCCCGCCGATGAACCTCGTCCACGGCGAGATCCAGGGCGGCGGCGGGGCGACGGTGTTCGTCGAGGCCGTCGCGTCCGGGGCCGGTTGGCGGGTGCCGCTCTCCGGGGCGGTCGGACAGATCGCGCAGAAGTGCCAGGGCCGGAAGGTCGTGTTGGGGATCCGGCCGGAGGACATCTCCGACGCACGCCATGTCGAAGGCGGACGGAGTGGAGCGACGGTCGATGCCACGATCGACGTTTCGGAGCCGATGGGCGCGGAGACCTTCCTCTACCTCCGCACCGCCGGCCACGGCGTCGTGGGCAAGGTGCGCTCCAACGAACGCTACGATTTCGGCCAGCAGGTGCGCCTGAACCTCGATCTGGACCGCGCCCATCTCTTCGACCCGGCATCGGAAAAGGTCATCCGCTGACGGCGAGGAGGGGGCGCGTCGCTCCCCGCGGTGAAAGTGGCGCGCCCGTAGGGAGTCGAACCCCAAACCTTCTGATCCGTAGTCAGATGCTCTATCCAATTGAGCTACGGGCGCGAAAGAGCGGTGAAGGAAAGGCCGGCTCCGAGGGCACGCAAGCCGATTTTCCGGGGCTCGCAGCGGTCGATGGGAGGGAGCGGCGTTCGGGGCGTAGCAGCCGGGGTGACGAGGGTGGCGCGGCGACCGGAGGGGATTCGGACAGCCTCGTAACCTCGGCTGCGACGAAGAGGAGGGGAGCCCGATCGCGCGAGCGGGCGCCTTCCGCTCAGGCCGGCTCGCCGATCGGGTTGCGGGGGATCGACCGGAAGCGCGCGCCGATGCGACGGGCCATGTCGTCATGGGTCAGGGAGCAGGTCTCGCGCAGCCGGTCCTGACTGCTGCCGTGCTCGACGAAGCGATCGGGCCAGCCAAGGCGCTCGACCGGCGTGGGCAGGCCGGCCTCCTGAAGCGTCTCGAGCACGGCCGAACCAAAGCCGCCGGCGAGGACGTTGTCCTCCATCGTCACCACGACGGACACGCGACGCGCATCGGCGAGCAGCGCCTCGACGTCGAGCGGCTTGGCGAAGCGGGCGTTGACGACCGCGACCGAGAGGCCGTCTTCGAGGAAGAGCCGATCGGCGAGCGCGAGCGCGTCGTGGACCATCGGCCCGAGCGCCCAGATCGCGATGTCGGCGCCCTCGCGCAAGCGCAGCGAGCGGCCGATCGGGAGCATCGCCGGCTCGGGCTTGATCGCGACGCCGACGCCGGCCCCGCGCGGGTAGCGGATGAACGTCGGCGAGGCCGTGTGCAGCGACGTGTGGAGCATGTCGACGAGTTCGTCCTCGTCCATGGGCTGCATCACGATCGCGTTGGGGACGCAGCGCAGGAAGCTGATGTCGAAGAGGCCGTGGTGGGTGGGGCCGTCGTTGGGCGAGAGGCCGGCGCGGTCGAGGCAGAACGTCACCGGAAGGTTCTGCAGGCAGACGTCGTGGATGATGCAGTCGTAGGCGCGCTGGAGGAACGTCGAGTAGATCGCACAGACCGGGTGGAAGTCCTTCGTCGCCAGTCCGGCGGCGAAGAGCACCGCGTGTTCCTCCGCGATGCCGACGTCGAAGAACTGCCTGGGCAGGGCCTCGGCGAGCACGGAGAGGCCGGTGCCCGCGGGCATCGCCGCGGTGATCCCGACGATGCGGGGATCGTCGGTCGCGAAGCGGGTGAGGGCGCGACCGAAGACGTCCTGGTAGTTCGGCGGCGTGCCGGCCCGGGCGGGCTTGGCTGCCCCGGAGCGGCGGTCGAACGGGCTCGTGCCGTGGAAGCGCTCCGGCTGGTGGATCGCGACGTCGTAGCCGCGCCCCTTCTGGGTGAGCACGTGGAGGAGGACGGGGTGTTCGGCGTGTTTGGCGAACTCGAGGTTCTTGACGAGCAGGTCGATGTCGTGGCCGTCGATCGGGCCGAGGTAACGGGTGCCGAACTCCTCGAAGATCACCGAGGGCACCACCATGTTCTTCGCGCCCTCCTTGGCGAGGGCGCCGAGGCGAAGGATCGAGCCTCCTCCCGGGACGCGCTTGAGGAAGGACTCGAGGTCGTCGTGGAGGCGGTTGTAGACGGGGTTGGTGATGAGGTCGTTGAGGTAGCCCGCCATCGCGCCGACGTTGCGGGCGATCGACCACTTGTTGTCGTTGAGGATGATGATCAGGCGGCGGGTCGAGGCGGCGAGGTTGTTGAGCGCCTCCAGCGTGATGCCGCAGGAGAACGCCGCATCGCCCAGCACCGCAACCACGTGCTCGGGAGAGCCGCGCAGGTCCCGCGCGACCGCCATCCCGAGGGCGGCGGACAAGGCCGTGCCGGCGTGGCCCGCCCCGTAGCAGTCGTGGGCGCTTTCCGAACGGCAGAGAAACCCGCTGTAGCCCTCGCTGCGACGGATGTTGTGGAACCGCTCGTCGTTGCGGCCGGTGAGGAGCTTGTGGACGTAACCCTGGTGCGCGACGTCGAAGACGAAGTTGTCCACGGGCGTCTCGAAGACCTTGTGCATCGCGACGGTGAGCTCGACGACCCCGAGGTTGGGGCCGAGGTGGCCGCCGTTGACCGAGGTGACGTGGATCAACTCGTCGCGGATCTCCGCGCACAGCCGGTCGAGGGCTTCGCGCGGGAGCGCGCGCACATCGGCGGGCGATCGGATGCTGGAGAGGAGGGTGGGGGAGGTCGGCGAGGCGGACACGTGGTTCGGAGGGACGGGCGGCGCGGGAAGCCCCGCGCTCAAGAGGAATCCGGGTCGAAGTCGCCGAACTCGATCTCGAGCCGGTTCTTCTTCAACAGCTCGATCTTCCGCCCGGCATGGTGGAGACGACGGGCGCACGAGGTGAGGAGTTCGTTCCCGACCTCGAACTGCCGGACGAGTTCGTCGAGGGGGATGTCACCGGATTCCATCCGCGCGATCAGCTCCTCGAGTTTCTCGAGCGATTCCTCGAAGGAGAGTTCCTTTCGGGCCGGCGGTTTCACGGGTTGACGATGAGGTCGCGGAACCTGTTTTCAAACCAATCTTTGGCGCCGGGTCGTCACCTCGGTAGGCGAAGAACACATACGCCGCCAGTCCGAGAAGGGCCGCGGTGGCGATCGCGCCGTAGATCAGGCAACCGCGGCGCACTTCGGAGTGCACGCTCGCGACATCGACCTCGGAAGGCGTCACGACCGCGCCCGGCGCGCCGGCTTCCGTCGAGGCGGAAGGCGGCGGTGCTGCGGCGGCGCCCGCGGCCTCCGTCGCGGCGAGGCGTGCGTCGAGCCAGCGGAGGTGGGTGGCGATCGCCTCGCGCTGGCGCTCGAGTTCTTCGCGCTCGGAGAATGACATCGGGATGGGCGGACGGGCAGCCTGCGCGGCCCTGCTTCGACTCACGGAGAAGTCCAGGCCGGGGCACAAAAAAGCCCTCCTGGACGGGAGGGCTGGGATGAGCGGGGCGAACGAGGCTTCAATTCCCCGCGGCGACCACGCTCACGCGCCGATGGGCGCCGTCGAAGTCGACCTTGCCGTCGGTCAGCGCGAAGAGCGTGAAGTCCCGGCCCATGCCGACGTTGGCGCCGGGATGGAAACGCGTCCCGCGCTGGCGCACGATGATGTTGCCGGCGAGGACGGCCTGACCGCCCGACTTCTTCACGCCGAGCCGCTTGCTGTGGCTTTCGCGGCCGTTCTTGGATGTTCCCTGACCTTTCTTGTGAGCCATGGTGGTTTCTCCGGGGTCTCAGGCGTTGATCGACTCGATCTTGATCACCGAGAGTTCCTGGCGGTGACCCTGCTTCCGTTCGTAGCCTTTGCGCTTCTTCTTTTTGAAGACGATGATCTTCGTGCCGCGCTTGTGCTCGACGATCGAGGCGGTCACGGAGGCGCCGCTGAGGAACGGTCTGCCGACGCGGATCGCGGAGCCCTCACCGGCGGCGAGCACCTCGGTGATCTCGATCTTCGCGCCGACATCGGTATCGGGAAAGCGGTCGACGACGAGAACATCGCCGGCGTTCACGGTGAACTGCTTTCCTTGTGCTTGAATGGTTGCCTGCATGGGAGGGAAATAAACAGTGGAGTAAGCCCCCGGCTCCGGCGGAGATCAAGCAGCTTTTCGGGAAGTGCGGAACCCGCAGCGGTCTCGAGCCGCTTCAGCGCTGGTTCGAACCGGAACTGGAACCCTCGGCCGACTGCAGGAAGATGTAGTAGTGGTTGGCCCGCTTGTAATTCTGGGGAAAGACGAAGCGCGAGGAGGACGATCCCGACGTTCCGCCCGGGCCTTCGGTGGCGCCCGCCGCTTCGACCCGGTTCCTCGCCTGGCTGGAGTAGGTCGCGATGAGCGCGGCCTGCCGCTCGATCTCGGCATTCTTCTCCCGCACGCTGGCCTCGAGGGCGCGCTGGGCTTCGGCGAGTTTGCGCTGGGCTTCGGCGGATTCGCGGGCGCGTAACTCGGCGAGGCGCTTGGTCTCCGCCTCGAGCTGCGCCCGTTCTGCGCGGATCCGGTCGATGTCCTGCGCGGCCTTCGCGGCGTCGGCCTCGGCGCGTTGGCGCGCGGTCACCTGCAGCTCGCTTTCGCTCTGGGCCTGCGCGAGGCGCCGGGCCTCCGCCTCGGCTTCCTGCTTGGCCTTGAGCTCGGCCATTTGCCGGGCGTCGGCCTCCTGCTCGGCTTTTCGTGCCGCTTCCTTGGCGGCGAGACGACTCGCTTCCAGTTCCTTTTCCAATTCGGCGGCGCGGGCCGCCTCGACCCCGCGTTCCTTCGCGGTTTGCGAGGACTTGTAGCCGAAGAATGCGGCCGCTCCGACAGCGAGAAGCGCGATGATGATCAGTATCGAACGATTCATGGGAGATCGGGGTGGGAGAGTGAAGGGTGGAGCGCAGGGGTCGCGCGTTGGCAAATGATAAGCGTCGGATTCCTCAGAACTCAAGCTCCGGCAAATGGTTCCGTCGGAACCGGCGGAACCGGCGACGGCCTGCGTTTCCCCTTGTCAGTCGTTTCGCCGCTGGCATCTTCGCGGCGGTTTCGATCGTCGGTCACCGGACCGCGTTCCACCGAGGAGAGATGGCTGAGTGGTCTAAAGCACTGGTTTGCTAAACCGGCGTACGGTCAAAAGCCGTACCGGGGGTTCGAATCCCCCTCTCTCCGCCACTTCCCCGAAGCGCGGATCAATTCTCTCCTTCGCCGACGCGGCGATCGAGTTCCTCACGGCAATCGCGCATGACCCGCAGCCAGATTTCGCGGATGTCGAAGAGGCGGATCGCCGCTTGGGCGACGAACTGGGCGAGGGCGGGATGGAGGCCGCCGTCGATCGATTGGAGGTGCCTGAGGGAATCGTTGAGGCCGGTCATCGCGCGCTTGACCTGACAAACGGCGAGCGAGAAGTCGCCCATGTCGAGCGAGTGCGTGGCCATGAGGCCTTCGTGCTCGGCCCGGGCCAAGGCGGCTGAGAAGGACACGGCCGCACGGATCGGGAGGCGCTGACCACACGCCGGGGCGACGAACTCCCACGAGCGCTGCAACCAGAGGAAGAGCGCGTGCGTCGAAACGAAAACCGGGTGCTTGTGGAGCGTGTAGGGATCGACGTCGCCGGAACGATCGGAGGGAGTCTCCAACGAGGCGGACTCGGCGGCGTTCACCGCGTCGGAAGCGGGCTCGGGATCGTCGTTGATCCAGGCGCCTTCGTCCCAGCCCATCTGGTGGGCGACCTCGTCGATCCGGTCGGGGCGCTCGATCGCCTTCTCGTAGTGCGAGAGGTAGGTCTGGAGGGTGGCGTCCTGCGTCTTCAGGTGGCGCTCCCAGTCGAATTCCGACCAGGCGAAATCCCAAGTGTCATCCCAGTTGTTGTCCGGCAGACCTTCGAATTCGTTTTCGCTCATGGAAATTTCCGGCACGCCCATCCGACCGGGTCGGGAAGGTGCGGCAGACGGGTGTAAAACACAAATGAAAACTCGGAGCGCCACCGCCCGCCGTCCCTCTATGGGGGAATCACGCAGCTTTTTGTTGTGTTTCACCCTGCGTGGGTGTTCCACCCTTGGAGTTTTCCCTCCAATGCCGCCACCGTCGAAGCGCCCCGAGCCGCCGGCCGTCCGCGAGGGACGTCCCGACGGGTCTGAAACCGTGACCTGCCGGGAGGTTCATTTTTCGGGCCGGGTGCAGGGCGTCGGATTCCGCTACGCGACGCTTCAACTGGCGAAGGGCTTCGAGGTGACGGGCAGCGTGGAGAACCTCGCCGATGGGAGGGTCCGCCTCGTCGCCGAAGGGGACGAACGGGAAACCGGCGCCTTCATCGCCGCGGTGGAGCACGGCCTCGAGAGGCACATCCGGCGGGTGGAGCGCGGCGAGGTTGCGAACGGCCCCCGGCGACATGCCGGTTTCACCATCCGATGAAGCCCGTTGCGGTCGGAGCCGGCGAAGCCGTCCAGGTCTCCCATTTGACAAGGGAATTCCAGCTCGGGATCCGCGGGGTGCGGCTGCGGGCGGTGGACGACGTGAGCCTGACCGTTCGCGAGGGTGAGGTCTTCGGGCTGCTCGGACCGAACGGCTCCGGGAAGAGCACGACCCTCAAGGTCCTGTTGGGGCTCCTGCCGCCGACGCGCGGCAGCTGCCATCTCTTCGGGAGGTCCTGCGACGAGGTCGGGGCCCGGTCCGAGGTGGGCTACCTGCCGGAGGCGCCGAATTTTCACCGGCTGCTCGCGGGCCGCGAACTCGTCGCCTACTACGGCGGGCTGTGCGGCCTGCGGGGGGCGCGACTGCGGGAGCGCACCGACGAGGTGCTGGGGCTGGTCGGCCTCGCCGCAGCGGCGGATCGGCGGGTCGGCACGTATTCGAAGGGGATGCTGCAGCGGGTCGGTCTGGCGCAGGCTTTGGTGCATGATCCGCGGTTGCTGATCCTCGACGAGCCGACGGCGGGGCTCGATCCGTTGGGCACGGCGGAGTTCGCCCGCTTGATCCTGAAACTCAAAGAGCGGGGGAAGACCGTCCTGCTGTGTTCCCACCTGCTCGCCCAGGTCGAGGGGCTTTGCGACCGGGTGGCGATCCTCGACCGCGGACGCGTGGTTGCGGAAGGCACGGTCGAGGAACTCGTCGGCGGGGTCGGGGATGCGGGGCCCGCGGTGGAGGGGCTGGCCCCGGAGCAGGAGGACGATCTGCGGGCGTGGCTGGAGCGCCGCGGAGCGCGGCTTGTCCGCCGGGAGGGTGGCCGCCGCTCGCTGGACGCCGTTTTTCTGGAGCGGCTTGGCGACAAGAGGGGTGACGACCGTGCGTAGCGTGCGCTTTTCCGCGGGCCGGATGTTCTTGGTCGCACGGACGACGTGGGTCGAGGCGGTGCGTCAGCGGCTGTTTGCGCTCGTGCTCGTCGGCGCGGGCTGCGTGGTCGCCTCTTCACTGTTCCTGCGCGAGTTCAACTTCGGGGCGTCGGAGCTGAAGTTCATCGCCGATTTCGGGTTCGGTGCGATGACGCTCTTCGGCTCGGTCCTCGCGATCGTCGCCACCGCCCAGGTCTTTTTCGGAGAGCTCGAGAACCGCACCGTGCTCACGCTTCTCGCCAAGCCGGTGCTGCGCTCGGAGTTCGTGCTCGGAAAGTTCGTCGGAGTCGGGTGGATCGTCGCGGCGTTTCTCGGCGTCGTCGCGCTGACGCTGATCTGTATCCTGAAGTGGCGTGCGCTGACGATGGGCGCCGCCCTCGCGGAGGCCGTGGCCGGCGCCGCCCCGGTCGCGACGTCCGCCGTCGTGGTCTTCACGGTCCTGCAGGGGTTGAAGCTGCTCATCGTGTGCGCCTTCACGCTTCTGATCGCGAGCTACGCGCAGACGCACCTGTTCACCGTGCTCACGTCGTTCGTCGTGCTGGTGATCTGCCATCTCCAGCCCACCGCGCTCGGTGTCTGGGAGCGGGCCGTGGGCTGGGGGCCCAAGGTGGCCGGCGGAGCGCTCGCCGTGCTCGTGCCGAATTTCCAGCTCTTCAACGTCGGCGATGCGATCGCGACGGGAGCGGCCGTGGACCCCGGACGGGTCGCGGTCGTCGCGGGCTACGCGGTGGTCTACGTCTCCGTGGTCCTGGCACTGGCCGTGTGGAGTTTCCGACATCGTGAGATCTAGGGCGTTCGCCGCGGTGTCCTGCCTGATCGTGCTGGGGACGGTCGGCGGATGTTTTCAGCGTGCGCCGGTCGCGTCGTTCGCCCTCCTTCGCGATGCCGGTCCCGCCGGCGATCTCGGCGAGATCGAGGAGGCGCTCGGGCAGGGCGTGGTGATCGGGCTCCTCGGCGGTTTCCGGGCGATCCTCGCGGACTTTCTCTGGCTGTCGGTCAATCTCGGTTGGGAGCGGCGCGACCTCGCGCGGACGCATGCGTTGATCCGCCTCGCCACGACGGTGGACGCGCGCCCGCACTATTTCTGGATCAACGGCGCGCGGATCCTCGCCTACGACATGCCCCAATGGCGGATCGAGGCCGCCGGAGGGCCCGCGGTGGTCGGAGCCGCGGCCCGACGGACGATCGACGAGGAGCAGGCGGAGCTCGCGCTCGAGCTTCTCGCGGCCGCGTTGCGCCACCATCCCGGGGATCCGTTTCTGCTCCTGGAGGTGGGCAACATCCGCTTGCGTCGCCTTGGCGACCTCGCCGCGGCGGCCGAGGCCTACCGGGAGGCCGCCGGGCGCCCGGGGGTCCCGTACTATGCGGCCCGGATCCACGCCGAGTTCCTCAAGCAGCTCGGCCGGAAGCCCGAGGCGCTGGCTTGGTTGATCGACCTGCACCCGCGCCTCCCGGCCGACGATCCGACCGCGATGGCCGACGTCGTCCTCGAGCGCATCCGGGGGTTGGAGAACGAATTGAGGGTCGCGGACGAGGACCGTTATCGCCCGTCAAGGCAGAACGAGGGGGGGGAGCGACCGGGCAGGTAACTTTAGTAGTTTAGTAAACCTTAAAACTTACAGCTTGCCTGGCGGGTCGGGATTCCTTCCTTCAGGCCCGCCGATCGCACCGAATTCCCGTTGAACCCGCCGCCCGAGAACCTCTTCCCGACCGGACACCTCCTGCGCTCCCGCGCCCGGCGCGAGGCCGCCCTTCGCCAGCGGGCGATCGTCGTCTGGTTGTTCGGCCTCTCCGGTTCCGGGAAGACCACCCTCGCCAACGCCCTCGATCGTCGCCTCGCCTCCGAGGGGTTCACCTCGTTCGTGCTCGACGGCGACAACCTCCGCACCGGTCTCAACCGCGGGCTTGGTTTCTCCGATGCGGACCGGCTCGAGAACATCCGGCGCGTCGCCGAGGTCTCGAAGCTGTTCCTCCAGGCGGGTGTGATCGCGATCAACGCCTTCATCACGCCCGGCAACGCCATGCGTCGACTCGCCCGGGAGGTGATCGGGGCCGGCGACCTGCTGGAGGTTCACGTCGAGGCCTCCTACGAGACCTGTGCGCGGCGCGATCCCAAGGGCCTCTACGCGAAAGCCGCGGCCGGCGGCGTGGCGTCGTTCACCGGTAGGGACTCGGCGTTCGAGTCCCCCGATCGCGTCGACCTCGTCCTCGACACCGAGCGCGAATCGCCCGCGGAGAGCCTGGAGCGCCTCCACGAGCTCGTCCGTCGACACATCTCCCCGACCGATCCGGTTTCCCAGCCATGAGTTTCTACAACCTCAGCCACCTCGACCAGCTCGAGGCGGAGTCCATCTTCGTCCTGCGCGAAGTCGCGGCCCAGTTCGAGAAGGCCACGCTCCTGTTCTCGGGGGGCAAGGACTCGATCGTGCTCGTCCGTCTCGCCCAGAAGGCGTTCCACCCGGCCCGGGTCCCGTTCACCCTCCTGCACGTCGATACCGGCCACAATTTTCCCGAGACGATCGAGTTCCGGGATCGGCTCGTCGGGCAGGTGGGAGCGCGCCTCGTCGTGCGCCTGGTCCAGGACTCGATCGATCAGGGCCGCGTCGTCGAGGAGAAGGGTCCCAACGCCAGCCGCAACGTCCTCCAGACCGTCACGCTCCTCGACGCGCTCGCCGAGTTCAAGTTCGACGCCGCGATCGGCGGCGCCCGGCGCGACGAGGAGAAGGCGCGGGCCAAGGAACGTTTCTTTTCCCATCGCGACGAGTTCGGCCAGTGGGACCCCAAGAACCAGCGGCCGGAGCTCTGGAACCTCTTCAACGGCCGGAAAGCC
>DAIPIQ010000130.1:0-4861 GCA_036770745.1 Opitutaceae bacterium
GCGCGCGTCGTCCTCCGGGATCCCGGCCTCGACCTTCCCCACGAGGTCCGCCCCGACGTCGGCGGCCTTGGTGAAGATCCCGCCGCCGACGCGGGCGAAGAGCGCCTGGGTCGAGGCGCCCATGGAGAAGCTGAGCATGATCGTGGTCATCTCGACGAGGCCGCCCGTGACCCCGAAGCGTTCCCCCCAGGTCGACAGGACGAAGAACCAGAACGACACGTCGAGGAGGGCGAAGCCGACGACGTTGAGCCCCATCACCGCGCCCGACCGGAAGGCCACGGTGAGCCCGTCGTTGAGCGACTTCTTCACCGCGTGGGCGGTGCGGGCCGAGGCGTTGGTCGCCATCCGCATCCCGTACCAACCGCACAGGCCCGAAAGGAATCCGGCGAGCGGCACGCCGAGCATGGAGAGCCCGGGTTGGAGCCCGAGCCAGTTGAGGAAACCCAGGAAGGCGACGAGGCCGATGAAGACGAAGAAGACGATCCGGTACTGTCGCTTGAGGTAGGCGATCGCGCCCTCGCGCACCGCCTGGGCGATCCGGATCATCTCGGAGTCGCCCTCCGATCGCCGCATCACCGTGCCCGCGAAGAATCGCGCCATGACGAGGGCCAGCAAACCCCCGAGCGGAGCGATCCAATAGAGCGGCGGCAGGGACGTGAGCGAGGCGGCGACGGGCGACACGAAGGCGTGCATGGATGAGGTTTGGGGATTTCTGGGGAGCCGCGGCGGTCGGGGGATTCGCGACCGTCGCAGGGGCGGGGGATGCGGGCCGAGATGCTGCGCAAGGGTCACGGCATGGCCACCCGATTCCTCCGCGGAGGCGAAACTCCAACACGAGTGCGGAAACCCGCCCAAGGGGTCTGCGAAGATCCCCGCAGGCGGCGTCACAACGCCGTGAAGCATCCACCCCAACGGGCCGCGTCGCTTGCCGGCCCGCGGGGCCCGGCGTTACCTGCCTCCTGCATGAGCCCCTCGCGAAGCAGTCTCCTGCGCGCCGGCGCCGCGGCGCTCGCCCTCGCGGTCGTCGGCGAGGCTCGCGCCCAGCCCCTCGCGCGGGTCGCGGCCACCGGTCTCCAGTTTTCCACGACACCGCCCGCCTCGGGGTTCACGGTGCAGAACGCCTTCCCGGGGATCTCGTTCAACCAGCCCGTCGCCGTCCTCTCCCCGCCCGGGGAGACGAACCGCCTCTTCATCGTCGAGAAGACCGGCCGCATCTCCGTGATCAACGACCTCGCCAATCCCGTGCGGAGCACGTTCATGGACATCTCCGCGCGGGTCGGCGACGCCTCCGGCGAACAGGGCCTGCTCGCGATGGCGTTTCATCCCGACTTCGCGACCAACGGCTTCTTTTTCCTCTACCACACGCTGAGCACGACGACCGCCGCCGGGACCGGACGCCACGACCGCCTCGCCCGCTACCGCCTCACCGCGGGCGATCCCCGCACGGGCGATCCCGCCTCCGAGTTCCCGCTCCTCACCCAGCGCGACGAGGCGGGGAACCACAACGGCGGCGAGCTCCTCTTCGGCCCCGACGGCCACCTCTACCTTTCGCTCGGCGACGAGGGCGGCTCCAACGACCAGTTCGCCAACAGCCAGCGGATCGACCGCGACTTCTTCTCCTGCGTGCTCCGGCTCGACGTCGACCTCCGCCCGGGTTCGCTCGCGCCCAACCCCCACCCCGCCGTCCACGCCGGGGCCTACGCCGTCCCGCCCGACAACCCCTTCATCGGCCGCACGAGTTTCTCCGGTCGCACGTTCGCGGCGACCTCCGTGCGCACGGAGATGTTCGCCATCGGCCTGCGCAATCCCTGGCGCATGTCGCTCGATCCCGCGACCGGTCGGATCTGGATCGGCGACGTCGGCCAGGGCGCGCGCGAGGAGATCAACCTGCTCGAGCGCGGCGCCAACTTCGGCTGGCCGCACCGCGAGGGTTTCCTCGCCGGGCCCGCCGGCGCGGGGCCCGCCGAAACGCCCTTCGTCGATCCCGTCCACGACTACCCCCGCAACCTCGGATTCTCCGTCACCGGCGGCCTCGTCTACCGCGCCGGCGCGCTCCCCGCCCACCACGGCGCGTATGTGTTCGCCGACTACGGCTCGGGCCGGATCTGGACGCTCCGCGGCGCACCCGGCGCGACCCCGATCGTCGAGCAGGTCGCGAGCGACGCCGGGATCGCGGGCTTCGGCATCAACCCGCGTACCGGCGACCTGCTCGTCGCCAACGTCAACCAGGGCCAGATCCGCCGCCTCGTGCCCGCCAATGTCGCCGCGCCGACGACCCTGGGCGCCACCGGCGCCTTCGCCGACGTCGCGACCCTCGCACCCGCGCCGGGCGTCGTCGCCTACGACACCAACGTCGACTTCTGGTCCGACCACGCGTCGAAACGCCGCTGGTTCGCCCTCCCGACGCTTGCCGGCGGCTTCGGTTTCGCCGCCGAGGGCAACTGGACCCACCCCGCCGGCGCGGTCTGGGTGAAACACTTCGACCTCGAGCTCACCCGCGGCGACCCCGCCACCCGCCGCCGGATCGAGACGCGTTTCCTCGTCAAGACCACCGACGGCGCCTACGGCCTGAGCTATCGCTGGAACGACGCCCAGACCGACGCCACGCTGGTGCCCGCCGCCGGGGCCGATCTCGACCTCGCGATCAACGACGGCGGCGTGATCCGCACACAGCGGTGGCGTTTCCCCGGTCAGGGCGAATGCCTCGCCTGCCACACCCCGCAGGGCGGCCACGCGCTCAGCTTCAACACCCGGCAGCTCAACCTCTCCTTCCCCTACCCCGCCGGCGCGGAGAACCAACTCACCGCCCTCGCCGACGCCGGTTACCTCACCGCGCCCGTGCCGCCGCCCACCGCCCTCCCGGCGCTCGCCGCGGCCGAAGACCTCACCGCGAGCCTCGCGCTGCGCGCCCGCAGCCACCTCGACGCCAACTGCTCCCCCTGTCACCAGCCCGGCGGCCCCACCACCGGCTCGTGGGACGCGCGCCTCGGCACGCCCCTCTCGATCGCCGGCCTCGTCGACGGCGCCCTCGCCAACGTCGGGGCCGATCCCGCCAACCGCGTGATCGCACCCGGCGACCTCGTGCACTCGATCCTCCACGCCCGCCTCGGCGGCACGGACGGCGGTCGCATGCCGCCGCTCGCGAGCAACGAACGCGACCTCGCCGGCGAAGCGTTGATCGCCGCCTGGATCGGCGAACTCGCCAACCCCCGCTCAGCCCCCCGCCTCGTCAACCTCGCGAGCCGCGCCCGCGTCGGCGCGGAAAACGACCGCCTCATCCCCGGCTTCGTCATCGCCGGCGACTCCGACAAGGCCGTCCTCCTCCGCGCCGTCGGTCCCGGCCTCGGCATTCACGGCGTGAGCGACGTCCTCACCGCCCCGACCCTCACCGTCTTCCGCGGCCCGCAGGCCATCGCCACGAACACCCGTTGGAACACCGCGGCCGACGCCGACGCGATCCGCACCACCGCCGCCCGCGTCGGCGCCTTCGCCCTGCCCGAGGGCGGCGCCGACTCCGCCCTCCTCCTCACCCTCGAGCCCGGTCCCTACACCGTCCGCGCCGCCGGCGTCGGCGCGACGACCGGCGAGGCGCTCGTCGAGATCTACGACGCCGACCTCACTCCGTTCGCCGCGGGCGCGAGCCGCCTGGTCAACACCGCCGTGCGCGCCCGCGTCGGTGGCGGTTTCCCCGCGCTCATCCCCGGCCTCGTCATCCCGCCCGGGGATCCCGTGCCCGTCCTTATCCGCGCGGTCGGCCCCGGCCTCGCCCCCTTCGGCGTGACCGACCGGCTCGCGCGCCCCACGCTGCGCCTGCTCTCCGGTCAGGCGACGATCGCCACCAACACCCGCTGGCACACCGCGCCGAACGCCGCCACGATCCGCGCCACGGCCGCCGCCGTGGGCGCGTTCCCCCTCGCCGAGGGTGGCGACGACTCCGCCCTCCTCGTCACCCTCCCTCCCGGCGCCTACACCCTCCAGCTCACCCCCTCCGACGGCGGCGCCGGCATCGTCCTCGCCGAAGTCTACGAGGCGCCGTAGGCGACGGCGGAGACCGTCTTCCGCAACCCGGTGACGGGAAGAGGTGATCCCTGGTGGACGCCGGCTCCGGACGGCGTCTGCCGCGAGCGGACCGTGAACCGCGAAGAAGCGCGGAACACCGCGCCCCCTGGAAGCACCCCGGCCGGTCCTGAAGGTAGCGGCGGCATCCTTGCCGCCGGATGGTCGCAGCAACGCGAGGTGGTCGCGGTTCCGCCGTTCTCCCTCCCAAGCAGGACCGGCTTCGAGCTTCCGACATGCCATCAAGGGTGGCCGCCGGCTTCTGGACGGCGCGAACCGACTCCGCGCCGCACCTGTTCGAACCGGTCGTCGGCCTCGGATCGTCAAACTGGTTGGCACCTCATGTGCCAGCGCGAGGAAAGGCCACTTCGATGCAAGTGCCTCCCTGGTCTCGCGGCACCTTGTTCAGCCGCCAGCGATGGGTGCGGCAGAGTCGTTCAACGAGCGTCAAGCCATACCCATGCCCAGGCGCCGACGCCGCGGCGATATCCCTGAACTCGGGCAGTCCCGGGCCGTCGTCCTCGACCCGCAGACGCCCCTCGCCATCGATCGAATCCACCCGCACGCACAGCTCGCCACCCGGGAGATGAGCGAATGCGTTGCCGATCAGGTTGTAGCACAACACGGCCAGTACTTCGCGGTGGCAGACGATCGTCACGGTTCGGTCGGCGAACAATTGAATCCGCAGCGGGTGTGTGGGATGGAGCGCGCGAACCTCGTCCACCACCTCAGCGACGACCGCGGCTGCGTCGATCGTCTGCGTCGGCGTCCGGTGGCGGCCTTCCCGGGCGACCATCAGGAAGAT
>DAIPIQ010000130.1:4871-11550 GCA_036770745.1 Opitutaceae bacterium
GCACGGAGCGTGCGATTCGCCCGAAATAACGTTCTCGCGCAGCGGCATCCGTGCTGGTCCGAAGCAACGCGACCGCTCCTCTCAAGATGGCGACGGGCGTGCGCAACTCGTGACTGCAATCCGCCAGGAAATCGCGCTCCCGGGCGAGCGACTCGCGCAAACGCACTTCGTAGGCTTCCAACGTGCCCTCGAGAAATCCCACTTCGTCGTGGTCGACGCGCGCCACGGACTCCGTGGAGAACGCATCGGTCTGCAGGTCTGGAATCCGTTTCTGCACCCGCTCGGCGAGGGCGACGATCGGCTTCAACGCCCAACGGGCGATCAGCGAACCCACGGAAAGCGCCACCACGACGACGATGAGCACCGCCATCAGGAGCGCGATCTGAAGCGAGCCGGCGATCGCGTCGGTGTACTCGTCTGTCGGACTGACGAGCCAGGTCACCGCCTGCCCCGACGCTGGCGCGTGGACCCAGATCGCATATTCCTCCTCCCAGCCCGACCATTCGGCCCGGTACAGGTAGTCGAGCACTCCGTACATCACCTCGGTTCGATGCTGCGCGCTGTCTCCGAATGCTGAATACAGACCGGGTTTCGTGGGCGGAGCGGCAAGCCCGAGCGCTTCGCCGATTGATTCGCTGGAGGTATAGCGGACCACGCCGGGCGGCAGCGGCGCCATCGGCCCGGCCTGGGCCGCGTGTTCGAGGAGGCGCGCATGGTACTGGTTCTGGGCGCGCTCTTCGACGGTGAGCAACAGCAGCCATCCCACCCAAGCGAACACTGCGGCCTGCGAAACAGCCAGGCCCGCGAGCAGCCAGCGAATCCTCGAGGCCAGGCGACGAGGCGGCCGTCTTTTCGATTCAATCATGTCGGCGCGCGGGCTCGATCACGGCCATCTGATAGCCTACTCCGCGGTGTGTATGCAGCAGCGCGGTGCGCTCCGCGCGATCCACTTCGGCACGCAGGGTCGCGATATGCGTGCGCAGCGCGTCGCTCCCGGGCGGGTCATCCGCCCAGAGATGTCGTTCCAGTTCCTGGCGGAGGACGACGGCCGGGGATCGCGCCAGCAGGTATTCGAGGATGGAGTAGCCCATGCGGGTGAGGACGAGCCGCCGCTCGCCCCGGCGGACCTCCCGGGTCGAGGGATTCAACTCGAGGTCGTGCAGCCGGAATACCGAAGATGGAGAAAGCGCTGAACTGCGACGCACGAGCGCGCGCAACCGCGCGAGCAATTCCGGCAATGCAAACGGCTTCACCATGTAGTCGTCCGCGCCTGCCGCGAATCCCATCAGTCGGTCGTCGAGCAAGTCCGCGGCGGTCAACATCAGCACGGGAATCCTGGGCGCGATGCTGTTCCGCAAACGACGGCAAACCTCCAACCCGTCGATGACCGGCAGACGAAGATCCAGGATCACCGCCGCGTGCGTCTGCTCTTTCACGCGGTGCAGGGCGAGGGCCCCGTTGGGCACATAGTCGACACCCCACCCCCGCTGCTCGAGGTAGTCCTGGACATTGCTGGCCAGGTCGAAATTGTCCTCCACGAGGAGAACGGGGGCGTTGGGAGCGTCGATCATCCTGAGAAGCGCACGTGGCCGAACATCGCCGTCGTCAGCGCGGTCTCCGAATCTGCTGGCCGGAACCGGCGGCGATTTCAATCCAACAGCCGGCGCCGAATCGTCGCTCTTCCACGACTGCGGCGCGACGTGAGGCGCCGACACAGGTGCGATTTGGCGTTTCCTTAACGTTCGCTTCGCAATCCGTTAACGCCCTCCCTCCTAGGCTGGCACGGTGAACTCATCGCGAACGGGGATCCGTGGGGGAAGGTGCAACAGAGCGTGGCGGCAAACGATGAACTCGCTCGTCGTCGCTGCCCTGCTGGCAACGTGCCCGGCCACCGCCTGGGCGCAGGAACGCCAAGGCTCATTGGAAGCCCGAGTGCTTCAGAGCGAGACACGGCGACCGATGGCCGAAATCTCCGTGACGCTCGTAAGCAGGGACGGTGTTCGTCACGAGGCCCGGACGGACGCTCAGGGCCGAGCCCGGCTGGATCAACTGCCGGAAGGGCTCTACACGGTGCAGGTGAGCGCCACGGGCTTTTTGGACATCGAAGAATCGAGCGTCCGCATCGTCGCCAACCGGATCCTGCCTTTCGACGTGGCGCTGCAACCCCTGCAAGAAGACATGCTGGAGCTGGAAGAGATGCTCGTCACAGGCCGGGCGATCCCGACCGACCCGTTCGGCACGGTGAGCGAGAGCTTCCGCAACCGCGAGGAGCTGCGCGTGGCGCCAGGCGCCGGGGGTGATGTCTTGCGCGCGCTGGACGGCCTGCCCGGACTCCTGTCGACCGGCGAGTTTGCGAGCTACTCGGTGCGGGGCCGCGGACCGCGCGACAACCTGATTTTCGTGGACGACATGCCGTTCGATAAGATCGTTCACTTCGATCAGTCCGTGGGCGAGCGCGAGGACATCGACGGTGGCGGTCGCTACTCGATATTCGCACCCGAGACCATCGCGGGCGCGACGTTCTCCCCGGGCGGTTGGACGGCCGCATACGGCGGACGATCGGGATCCCTGTTGCGGCTCGATGTCGCCTCCGGTGCGCGGACGCCGCGCAGCAGCCTGCGCTTCGACCTCGCCGGCGTGGAGTTCCTCCACGAGGGACCCAGTGGCTTCGATCCCGACACGTCGCTGTTGTTCACCGCACGACAGTTCGACTTCGGTCGCGTTTTCGAGATCGCGGAAGAGGAGGATCAGGGCACGCCGGAGCTCACGGACGTGATCCTGAAGACCACGACCGACCTCGGCGCGCGCGATACCCTGGAGTTCCTCGTCATCCACGCCACCGAGGACTATGTCCGCAACGTGGACAACGCGATCGCATCGGAGGATTTCGAGGATCTCTCGCTGATCGACTCGAGCCAGGACGTGGTGTTGCTCGGCGCCAGCTGGCGTCGCCTGTTCGGCGACAGCGGCCGGTGGACCAACCGCGTTTACTTCCGGTCCAGCGACAAGACGAGCCGCGAGGGGGAGGCGTTTCCGGACCTCGTCCCGCCGGGCACGCCGGCGGGGGACGTGCCCGTCCGCGAAGACATCCTTTCCATCGACGAGAAGGAAACCGAGATCGGCTGGCGCAGCGACGTCAGCCTGCTCAACCGCTTCGGAGCATTCAGCGCGGGCCTGCGGGTCAGCGACGTTTCGATGGACTACGCAACCGTCCTGTCCGGGCCCTGGGACCGCTTCGTCTACCGCAGCGAGGACCCGCGTCCGCCGGGCCAGAACCACATAACCCTGCTACCGGAAGACATCGACAGCCGCCTGGACCGAAGCGAGCTTTCCTGGGCCGCTTATGCCGAACAGGTGTTCGAGCAGGAGCGCTGGGACCTGCGCGCAGGCCTGCGCTACGACCAGGACGGCTTTTCCGGCGAAGGCTACGTGTCACCGCGGTTCGGGTTCAACTACCGGCTCGGCCCGGACACTCGCCTGTCGGCCTCCGCCGGGCTGTTCCACCAGTCACCACGCTACTTCGACCGCGCCGCCGACCCGTCCAACCTCGACCTGGCCAATGAGCGCATCACGCACCTCAGCGCCGGTTTCACGCACCGGATCAACGAGCGCTGGAATCTGCTGGTCGAAGCCTACGCCCAGAAGCTGGACGATCTCGTCACCGAGGACGTCCGCACCAACGGCACCCTCGGCAACGACGGCGAGGGGACCAACCTCGGCATCGACGTGGTGTTGTCGCGGAATTTCGCCAACGGGCTGTCCGGCAACATCACGTATTCGTACAACGACCTCCGCATCGACGACAACGACGGCCTCGGGAAGTACGACGGCGACGAAAACCGGCCGCACTTCTTCTCCGTCGGCGGCAGCTGGGAAATCAGCAGACGCTGGCTGCTGAGCACCCGCATGAAGTGGGCCAGCGGCCTGCCGGATGACGCTTTCATCGTTCACGACGACGTCCTCGGCCCGGGCGAGCCGGTGCGCTACTCCAAGGAGCTGACCACGCGCAACTCCCTGCGCGCCGATGACTACCTCGCGCTCAACCTGCGCGTCGACTACCGCCGGTCGTTCCGCTGGTTCGAATTCGTGGCGTTTCTCGACATCATCAACGTGGTCGGCGGCGGCGGCGCCAGCCCGTCCGAGTTCAACCCGAGGACCGGCCTGAACGTCCCGGACGAAGAGGAAGCGCTACCACTCATCGGGCTGATCCTGGAGAGGAACTGGTAGGCATCGCCTGGATACCAGCGGGATGCAGACCGACCCGTTGGTCATTTCCCTGACCTGACCGAGGACGAGCGAAATCAGCCTCGTTCTGTCCTGCTTCCCGCCGCGTCAGCTCACGGATCGCGGTCGATTTCCCGGTCTCGGCCGAAGGCGCAATCGGCCGCCTGGCTCGGGGCGGCAGCGACCGCCAGCCGCGAGCCAGTTCAGCCTCTCACCACGCCGCCCGGCACTTCGCCCATGACGAAGTTGTGGCTGCCCTTGGCGGCAATCTTCGTGAGCGTTTCCATCTATTGGAAAAACCGGACATTGCCGTCACCCTGCATGAGCTCGGCGGCGTTCTTGAAGGCGCGGGCGGTGGCGACGGCGGTGCGCGCGCTCTCGAGGTCGGAGCGGGCGCGGATCTTCGACTCGAGCTGCCGCGCGAAAAGGTCCTGGATGTTTTTCGGGAAGGTGACGTCGCGCAGCCCGGCCATCTCGATGGCGACACCGATGGACCCGAGCTCCGCGTCGATCGCCTCGGAGCGCAGGTCCTCGATCTCCGCGCGCTTCTCGTTGAGCTGTTCGCTTCCGATTTCCACGGCGGCAGGCATCGCTGCAACAGCGGACATTCTCCCAACCGCGCGCCCAGGTTTCACGCCACGCGAATCGTCGCTGCCATCGAAGGCAGGTTTTGTCTTTCTGTACCTATCGTGGAAGTCGGAGAGGCAGCGAACGACAAACAGGTCACTGATCGCCAGACGGACCCGGCAGTCCCTCCGGTAGAAACCGATCCTGCCGCGGACGACTCACCCGTGGCAACGACCAGGGCATCGCCGGGTGGTTGCTCGCCGGATTCAAGCGTGACGTTTCCCGGCTGGATCTCCGTTGACGAGTCAGCCGGGGTGTCCGCTCATCATTTCTCGGGCCAGCGCTGGGGCACCTTGCGCAATTTGGTCAAGTCATAGCCCTGGTCCGAGAGTTCCTTGAGCAGGTTCTGGTAATCGACTTCGGGGATCTGCGGCGTGCGCGCCATGATCCAGACGTAATCCCGCTTGTTCCGGCCGATGACGGTCTGGGTGTAGTCAGGAGTCAGAAAGGTGATGAGAAACTCCGACTTGAAGGGCCAGATGAACTGCATCCCCCAGGTGGATTTTGTTTCCCGGTCCAGGACAAAGCCGCGCGGATTGTAGCGCTTGAGCGGTCCATCGAACCCTCCTTTATTGAACGTGAAGGTGGTGGCGATGGTGCCATTCGCTTCGAGCCGGTAGTCCTCGATCGCATTGTAGGCCTCGGTCTCGATGAAGGTCGGGATACAGGCGATGACATACCAGGGGCCCATGAAGCGCTCGAGGTCGACCTTCTCGACGGTCTTCAAGGGCGGCGGCGTGGTGGCGCAACCGGTGAGCAGGAGCAGGCAGGGCAGTAAGAAGAGCGCTTTCATCGGAGCGTGGATCAGGTCGTGGAAAGAGAAGTCCTCGAGTAGTCTTGGCGATACCAGGAAGTCACGGTGGCGATCAGATCGAACGGCATTCCATGCCTGTGGGCTCGTCACTCGATTCGCGATACACACGAGTTCAGTCGTCAGTATATTGATAACGAATCGTGACTTCCTGCCGGGCGCCGGACTTGTTTAGAATGTTCGATACACCCCGGAATTCGATGAGGCGCCGTTTCCCCTTGTCGTATTCCAATCGCAGCTTCGGAGCAAAGTAACGGAACAGCCAGTGGGTGAGGCTCAATTCGGCTGAAACGCGTGACTCGTCGGAGGCGAGCTTCTTCACTACGAAGGGAAACGGGCGCAGCTCGGAGGGCAGTACCAAATTCAAGACGATCTTGTCCTTCTCCAGGAGGTCCAGGTTGTTGATCAGGTAGTAGTGCCAGCCCTGGCAGGAGAAGACGCGGCTGTCGCTCCCGAGCCGGGAGGTTTTCTCGGGGGCGCTGCCTTCCTGGTGGAAGATGACGTACTCCCCGTCCTGCCAACGCATTCCCTCGCGGTAGTTCCGCCGAAGATCTTCGAAAACGTAGGTCGGCATGGCGACGCTGCGCGAATAATGTGACCGCATGGTGGCGATCAGTTCCCCGTCCGGCGCCCTGTATTCTGTGACTGATCCGGTCGTTCTCCCGGCTTCAAAACTGACCACGTGCTTCTCCGTGTAGACCAGCGCGCCCTTCGCGTCCGTGGCTTCACCCACGTAGACGTACTCGCCCGCCCTGACTGCCCGGGTACAAGTCGTGATGCACAGGGACAACAGAAACCAGCGTAGCCAAGGATATCGTCTCGAGGGCATGGATGGCAGACAGCGAACAAACCGGTATCCGGGCTCATCGCAACCGGTCCAGACGGTCCTAACCAGAATCCTTTCACGGGGTGTGATTGATTCTGAGCCCGGGCTGGAGTGCGCGGCCTGAAGGGAGGTCCTGAATTCTCCGACGGGGTCTGCGCGGCAGGGAAATGCGGCTCGGCCAAGGCGGGGGC
>DAIPIQ010000131.1:0-11540 GCA_036770745.1 Opitutaceae bacterium
CGCGGTCTACACCGGCGACTCGGTCGACGCGCTCGTCCCCGTCGCGGCCAACGACGACGCCGCGCCCCTCGTCCGGACGAGTCGCCTGAGCCTGCCGGTGCGGGCGGGCGTCGCCTACCGGATCGCGGTCGACGCGGCCGGCGGCGCCCCCGGCACGATCCGCCTTCAACTCGCCGCCGTCATCCCGCCGCCCAACGACGCTTTCGCCGACGCCCTCGTCGTGACCGGTTCGACCCTCACCCTGACCGGCGACGCACGGCACGCCACCGCCGAGGCGGGCGAGCCCGTGCACGGAGGCGCCCTCGCGCCCCGGCCCTCGGTCTGGTTCCGCTGGACGGCCCCGACGAGCGGGGCCGCCTTCGTCGACCCCGGATTCGTCGGCGGGATCTTCATCCACCGCGGCGACGCGCTGGAGGGGCTGCGGCCCGTGCCCGTCGTCCCGCGGTCGGGCTCGCCCGTTTTCCATTTCGGTGCGGAGGCCGGGGTCGAATACCGGTTCGCCGTCGTCCACGAGCCGTCCTTGGGGCGCGGCTCGGTCTTCACCATCGGCCTCGATCTCGTGCCCGGCCAGGAGAACGACTTCTTCGGGCGGGCCGCCCTGCTCGAGGGCGCCACGGGAGGTTCGAGCTTCACCTTCGCCGACACCTCCCTCGAGCCGGGCGAGCCGCCCGCGCTCGGACTGCCGATCCACGGGGGCGACGGATCCCTCTGGTGGCGGTGGACGGCGCCGCGCGGCGGCACGTTCGTCCTGAACGCCACGCCTCCCCAGGGCTCCGGCTACGGTCCGCTGGTGGAGTTCGTCTCGGGTGCGACGTTGGAGACGCTCCGGCTCCGGGCCTCGGCCTCCGGCTTGTTCACGCTCTCCCTCACCACCACGGCCACGCTCGCGGTCGCGGCGGGCGAGGAGGTGCGTATCCGGATTCTGGGCACACCCGGGTTCCGCGGTCCGGTCACGCTCGCGTGGAACCTCCTCGAAACACCCGCCAACGACCGCTTCGCCGACCGTTTCGCGATCCCCGCCGAGGGCGGCGCGGTGGCCGGCCACAACGTCGGCTCGACCCTCGAGCCCGGCGAGCCGCGCCTCGATGTCCGCGGGTCGGAGACTTCCCTCTGGTGGACGTGGACCGCTCCGCGGAACGCGACCGCGCTCCTGCTCGGCCCCACCCGCCCGCGGGTCTTCACCGGCGCGAGCGTCGACGCGCTGGTCGATGTGCTGATTTCGCAATCGCCCGTGCCGACGACCACCGCGACGGCCTTTCGCGCACGGGCGGGGGTCTCCTACCAGTTTCAGGTCGGTGGCGGGGAAAGAGCCGTTGGTTTCGAGCTGCTCCTGGCGGATCCGCCTCCCAACGACGATTTCGCCGATGCCCTGCCGCTGACGGGCGCGACCGCCGATTTCGAAGGTGGCCTGTTTGGCGCCACGAGCGAACCCGCCTCGGCGGGCATCGCCGCGATCGCCGACACCTGGTGGGTCTGGACGGCCCCGCGCGACGGTGTCGTCCGGATCGGATTCCCGCATCCGGACGCCTCCCCTTCCGTGAATGTCTTCACGGGAGGGACCTTGGAAACGTTGACCTCGATCGCGGGTTTCCCGGGGACGCCCCAGACGCCGCCGCACGCCGGCTTCATCGCCTCGGCGGGTACGACCTACCGGTTTCGTATCTCGAGTAGTCTGCCTGCCGCGGTCGCCTTCCGTCTTCGGCTGGAGACGCTCGCGGCACCGCCCAACGACGCATTCGCCGATCGCATCCCGATCCTGGGCGAAATCGTGACCGTAAAGGGCTCCGCCACAGGCGCGACCCGCGAAGCGGGCGAGCCGGTCCACGGCGGCTTCCCCGGGTCGGGCACCCTCTGGTGGTCCTGGACCGCGCCCGACACCGGTCAGGTCCTCGTCGGGGCCGAGCGCCCGGCCCCGGGTTCTTGGATCGCCGCCTACACGGGTGCGAATGTCGCCGCACTCACCCCGGTCGTCGGAGCCCGACCGTCCAACCCGTACAGCCGTGCGCTTCTCCTCAACTGCATCGGTGGAGTCACCTACCACTTCGCGGTCGAAGGATCCTTGGCGACTCCGCGCGAGGTCGCGCTCGAGGTGACGTTTCTCCGCCGGCCGGCCAACGATGATTTCGCCGCGGCGCAACGGCTCGAGGGCGCGACCGTGGACATCGGCGGAACCTCGATCGCCGCCGGGATCGAACCGGGAGAACCGTCGTCGCCGAATTTCCCCCCGCTCGCCGCGTCGAGGTGGTGGACGTGGATCGCTCCGCAGGATGCCACCGCGCACCTCACGCTGACTTCGGGGACGGAGGAGAGGCTCGAGGTCTTTCAAGGTGGGGCGCTTGCGGGCCTCGAGCCGACGCCGAACGCCTACGCGCCGCATTCGCCCACCCGCGACGGCCCCGTCCAGCGCTGGCGCTTCCACGTGCGCGCGGGATCCGCCTACCACATCCGGGTCGCCTCGCACGAACCGGGCGGGGACTATCGCCTGCAGCTGCGCCTCGGGGAGGAACCCGCCAACGACCGTGTCGAACGAGCGATCGCCATCCCGGGCGCCGAGGTGCTGCTGGAGGCCGACTTCGCCAACGCCACCCTCGAGCCGCGCGAGTTGAGCAACGATGTCGTCCTCGAACGCGGCACCCTCTGGTGGCGGTGGAGCGCTCTCTCCGACGGGCGGCTGATCGCCACGACCACCGCCGGCTTCGCCCGCGTGGGCTATTATCGGATCGGGTCCGATGGGATCCCGATCCATCTGGGGTCGGGCCTGCCCTTCGGCAACCAGTCGTCGCAGGTCGTCGAGGCCGGCGCCGCCTATCTCCTGCAGGTGAGCGGGACGAGCGACACCCCGGTGACGGTTCGCCTGCGCCACGTCCAACGACCGTCCAACGACGATTTTGCGAATCGTATCCCTCTGAGCGGCGCCCGGCTGGCCGTCGCCGGCACGAACCTGGGCGCGACCGGTCAACCGGGCGAGCAGACCCACACCGCCTTTCCGTTCGGCGCTCCAGTATCGGTGTGGTGGACGTGGACGGCCCCCGCCGCCGGGCGGTTCACCGCCAGCGCAAGCAACACCGGAGGGAGCGTGCGCTTCGACATCGCCGCCTACCGGGGATCCTCGCTGTCGGCCCTGACCCGCGTGTGGAGTCAGTCGTCGCAGTTGGGGGGCTCGGGACAACCCCGTTTTCTCGAAGTGAATGCGGGCGATGAGCTGCACCTTGCCGTCGATCAGGGCGGTTTGCCCATCGCCTCGAACTCCGGCTCTCCCGCCTCCTTGCAGTTCGCCGCCGAAGCCGGTGTCGAATACGCCATCGCCGCCTACGGGCAGGATGGCCGGATGGGCTCGATCCGGCTGCGGGTCGAGGCTATCACGCCCCCGACCATCGCCCTCCGTCCCCTCGCCCGTCCGCCCGAGGCGGGCCGCCCTTTGGTCCTCCAAGCCGAAGTCGGCGGCGTCGGGCCGTTCACCCACCAGTGGTTTCGCAACGGCGTGGAGATCGCCGGGGCCACGGCCGCGACGCTCACCCTCCCGCTCGCCCAGGCGTTTCACGGCGGTTCCTACACCCTGCGTTCGACCAACGCCGTCGGCGCCACCGTGAGCGCGCCCGTGGTCCTCGAGATCGCCGATCCCGCGGGGCCTTCGAGCGCCGTCCTGCTCAACCTCTCGACCCGCGCCCACTGCGGCGTCGGGGCCGAAGCGCTGATCCCCGGGTTCGTCCTGCAAGGCGGCACGCGGCGGATCCTCATCCGCGCCGTCGGCCCGCAGCTCGGCCTCTTCGGAGTGGGAGACGTGCTCCCCGATCCCCGCATCCTTCTCAAACGGCGCGAAGGGACCGACTACCTCGACCACCTCTCCAACGTGAACTGGAGCGATTCCATCGACTCCTCCCGCCTCGCCGCGATCGGGGCCGAGGTCGGCGCCTTCCCGCTCGCTCCGGACAGCCGCGATGCCGCCCTGCTCGCGCAGCTCGCCGGCGGCCACTACACCGTGCTCGCCGAAGACGCGGGCGGACGCGTCGGCACCGCCCTCGTCGAGCTCTACGACGCCTCCGAAGCCGGCGGCGGCGCGCTCGTCAACGTCTCCTGCCGCGGCCCGCTCGGGGTCGGCAACCGCTCGCTCATCGCCGGCTTCGTCCTCGCCGGCGAGGGCGCCCGCAAGGTCCTCCTCCGCGCCGTGGGCCCGGCGCTCGCCGGCTTCGGCGTCATCGACGCCGCCGCCGACACGCAGCTCCACCTCTACCGAAGGATCCCGGGCGGGACCGTGCAGGAGGTGCTCTTCCACGCCGACGATTGGGGCGAGCGGGGCGATGCCGCCCTCGTCGCCGCGACCGCGGCCGCCGTGGGCGCGTTTCCCCTTCCCGCCGGCAGCCGCGACGCCGCGCTCGTGCTCACCCTGCCCGCGGGCGTCTACACGGTGCACGCCTCGGCCAGGGGCGGCGCCGCCGGCGTCGGGCTGGTCGAGATCTACGCCGTGGATTGACGGAGCCGGCCGGTCCGGTAGCCGTCTTCCATGATCCCGCTCCCCACCCCCTCGCCCCTCCGTCGCGCGGCCGTCGCGCTGGGCCTGCTTCTGCTCGCCGCCTTCGCGCCGCCCGCCGGTCTCGCCGCCCCGGCGCGGCCCAACATCCTTTTCCTCTTCGCCGACGACCTCGCCCCCGATGCGATCCGCGCCCTCGGTGCGCTCGACATCGACACGCCGCACCTCGACCGGCTCGTCGCCCGGAGCACGCGGTTTGCCAACGCCTACAACATGGGCGCCTGGCAGCCCGCCGTCTGCATCGCCAGCCGCACGATGCTCGTCACCGGCCGCAGCCTCTGGGACGCCCACGCCATCGATCCGAAGGCCGACGCCGAACGCGTCGCCGGCCGCCTCTGGCCGCAGCTCCTGGCCGACGCCGGCTACGCCACCTACATGACCGGCAAGTGGCACGTGAAGGCCGACGCCGCGCTCGCCTTCCAGACCTCGCGCCACGTCCGCCCCGGCATGCCCAAGGACACTCCCGAGGCCTACAACCGCCCGCCCGCCGACGCCCCCGATCCTTGGGATGCGGGCGACGAATCGCTCGGCGGCTTCTGGGAAGGCGGCCGGCACTGGAGCGAAGTCACCGCCGACGACACGATCGACTTCCTTCGCGACCGTTCCCGCGGGGAGAAACCCTTCTTCATCTACACCGCCTTCAACGCGCCCCACGACCCGCGACAGGCGCCCCGCGCCTACCTCGACCGCTACCCGCTCGAGCGCATCGCCCTCCCGCCCAACCTCCTCGCCGAATACCCCCACAAGGACGCCATCGGCTGCGGCCCCGCCCTCCGCGACGAGCGCCTCGCGCCCTTCCCCCGCGACGAGCGGGCCGTCCGCACCCACCTCCGCGAATACTTCGCGATCATCACCCACCTCGACGCCCAGATCGGCCGCATCCTCGACGCGCTCGAGGCTTCCGGCGAGGCCGACGACACGTGGATCGTCTTCACCGCCGACCACGGCCTCGCCGTCGGGGCCCACGGCTTCCTCGGCAAGCAGAACATGTACGAGCACAGCCTCCGCGTCCCCTTCTTCGTCGCCGGTCCCGGCATCCCCGCCGGCCGCGTCGTCGACGCGCCGATCCACCTGCAGGACATCATGCCCACCACCCTCGAGCTCGCCGGCGCCCCGAAGCCGGACCACGTGTTCTTCGAGAGCCTCCTGCCCCTCCTCCGCGGCGCGCCCGGCGGCTCCGCCCGTCCGGCCGTCTACGCCGCCTACGTCGACCTGCAGCGCGCGGTCGTCCGCGACGGCTGGAAACTCATCGTGTATCCAAAAGCCGGAGTCGAACGCCTCTACCACCTCGCGGACGACCCGCACGAGCTCCGCGCCCTCGCCGCCGATCCGGCCCACGCCGCCGTCCGCCTCCGCCTCCGCGAGGCCCTCCGCGAGCTCCAGGAGAAACTCGGCGACCCCCTCCTCGCCTCCGCCCGGTCGTGACGCCTCCGGTTCAGGCCGGCGGCGCGTAGAAGAACTGCTCGCGCACGATCCTGCCGTCCCGCACCTCGTAGACGCAGATCTCCTCCATCGTGAAACGGACCCCGGACTTCCGGTCCGTCACGTCCGCCGACATCGCGCAGGAAAAGAACGCGTCCGCCACCACGGGGTCGCTCACCGTGCCGCCGTGGACCTCGAACATCTCCTCGAACATTTTTCCTTTCGCGGCGAGCGCGGCGCGGCCGGTCGCGATCGGCTCGGGGGCGAAGTCGGGCTCCACGCTCCGCGCATCGTCGGCGAAGAGTTCGTCCTGCGCCTGCGCGTAGGCTCCCTGGCGGCAGAGTTCGACGAGGCGGCGGGCGATTTCGTTCGTGTTCATGCCGTCGAACCTGCGGCCCCGCCGCTCCGGGTCAACCGCCCGGAGGTGAAGCGCCGGTGACGAAACGACCGCTCGCGGACCGCGGCCGACGAGCCCCGCCGGGGGGCCGGACCGCGGCCGGGCTCACGCGCCGCGCGCAGCGGTTGACGACGGAGTGCATGCCCCGCAGAGAGAGGCGGTCGAATGAGGCGGGCGGGGAAAGGCCGGAAGTGGACGAGGGACGAACTCGTCGTCGCGATGAACCTCTACTGCAAGCTGCCGTTCGGGCAGCTGGATCACCGCACGCCGGCGATCGTCGAAGTGGCGGAACGTCTCGGTCGGACTCCGAGCAGCGTCTCCATGAAGCTGTGCAATCTCGCTTCGCTCGATCCGGTGCAGCAGGCGCGCGGCGTCGCAGGTCTCAAGGGCGCCAGCGCGGCGGACCGTGCGGTCTGGAGGGAGTTTCACGACGACTGGGAACGCATGGCGTTCGAGAGCGAAGAGCGGTTGGCCGCGTTGCAGGGAACGACCTTGGAGGCCGAGCCCCCCGAAGACGAACCACCGCGAGGCGGTCTGGAACGCGAACGCATCGTGCGGCAGCGCGTCAACCAGGGGTTCTTCCGTGCCGCCGTCGTCTCGGCGTATCGTGGCCGGTGCTGCATCACGGGGCTCGATGTTCCCGATCTGCTCGTGGCGAGCCACATCGTGCCCTGGTCCAGGGACGAGGCCAATCGCGTGAATCCCCGGAACGGCCTCTGTCTGAACGCCCTTCACGATGCTGCGTTCGACCGGGGTCTCATCTGCATCTCCGAGTCGATGAAGGTGGAGCTTGCCCCGCGTTTGAAGACCTCCCCGATCGCGTCGGCGACGAAAAGGCTCCTGCTGGATTTCGATCGCGCAGACATCCGGCCGCCCGATCGATTTCTCCCCGAGGCCGCGTTTCTGGAGTGGCATCGGCGGAACGTTTTTCGGGACTCGTGAACCACCGCGTGGTGATCGAACCGTCGATCCAAGCCTGCGTCGCGATGGCCCGGAGCATCGCCCGGATGCATGGCAATGTGGGGGCTGTCGACCGTCGGTGTGGAGCAAGACGATGTGCGGGCCGGATGGTCGAGACACGAGGCATCCGGCTCGTCCCAACCTGGCGAGGACTTCTCGCGACCGCGCACGCAGCGACGACTCGGAGGGAAGGTCGGCGCCCGGAGAACGCCGTTTGGTTCGGAGTTCCAACGCGTCGGGCTGGGACCTTGCCCATGTCGGGCGTTTGGTTTGAAGGATCCCCATGAACCCCACAACTGCGGATCAGGATTCCCTCGAGTTCCTGCGGGATGCCGTGGGCCCCGTCTGTGCCGTGCATCCGGTGGCGAGGCTCGAGGTGTTCGGCTCTCGGGCGGAGGGGACGGCCCGTCCCGGCAGCGATGTGGATCTGTTGGTGGAGTTCGTGCCCGGAGCCAATGCGGGGCTGTTCGAATCGGGCGCGCCTGCCTGGTGTTGGCGCCCGGGATCGCCGGGTGGCGAGGGGGAGAAGATCTTCGGAACGCGACTTGCCAGTGCTTACGTGCGGGATTGAATCCTACGTATGAAGACCAAGCTCACGCTCTACGTGGACGAGGCCGCCGTGAAGCGGGGCAAGGCGTGGGCGCGCCGCCGCAAGATCCCGCTCTCCCAGGTCGTCGAAAACCACCTGAACCGCCTCACCGCCCCCGATGCCGGCGAGCGGTTCCTCACCAAGTGGCAGGGGGCCTTCAAGCTCGCTCCCGACGCCCTCGCGGACGAACGGCTCGCCGCCATCGTGGCCAGGCACATGCGCTGAACCATGCGCCCGCTGCTGGACACGAATGTGCTGGTGGATGTGGCCCTGCGGCGTCCGGGACTGCATGAGGCCAGCGGGGCGGTCGTGGCCTGGTGCCTGAACAACCCGGGTTCGGGACTGTTGTCCGTCCACTCCCTCGCGACCTTCTGGTACCTCGTCGCCCGCGCAGGTGGTCCCGCCAAGGCCCGCGAGTTCATCGCCGATCTGACGGAGGGCACGGATGTCGCGAGGGTCGACAACGACGAGTTGCGAAGGGCGCTGGCCCTCCCGCTGGCGGATTTTGAGGACGCCCTCGTGGCCGCCGCCGCCGAAGCCGCCGCGGCCACGCACATCGTCACCCGCAACACCGTGGACTTCCGCCGCTCCCCGGTGAAGGCGGTCACCCCGGAGGAGTTCATGCGCCTCGTCGCCAGGGGCTGACCCGCCGGGGGTTTGCGTCCCATGCCCGACGTCTTCACCAAGGCCGAGCGTTCCGCGTTGATGGCGCGGGTGCGCGGGGAGGGGAACCGGGACACCGAGCTGCGGTTGATCGCGCTCATGCGGGCGGCCGGGATCACCGGATGGCGGCGGGGAGTGCGGCTGAAGTTCGCAGCCCGGCCGAAAGAGGAACCATCGACAGGGAGGGCCAGGCCTCGGCGAGGAACCGACTCCGATTCCCGGTTCTCCTCGGTGCGCTCCGTGCCCTCTGTGGTTCAACTCCGCTCCGTGACGATCCGCCCCGACTTCGTCTTTCGGGAGCACCGCCTCGTCGTGTTCGTCGACGGGTGCTTCTGGCACGGCTGCCCGCGGCATGCGACGTGGCCGGCGCACAACGCGGCGTTCTGGCGGGCGAAGATCGAGGGCAACCGCGCCCGCGACCGCGCACAGACGCGGTGGCTCCGCTCCCGCGGCTGGCGGGTGCTGCGGATCTGGGAGCACGCCCTCAAGCCCCGGCTCGCCACCCGAACCGTCGGCCGGTTGACGAGGGCGTTGCAGGCGCCGGAACGCGCGGGAACCTCCTGAAGGGATGTCCTGAATTCTCCGTCGAGGTCTGCGTTGAGGGCCGTGCCGGCAGGCTGCAAAGCGGGGAGGCGGGGGTATCCTCGCAGAGGCTATCCCCCGCCGCACCCGCCTTGGCCGAGCCGCATTTCCCTGCCGCGCAGACCCCGTCGGAGAATTCAGGACCTCCCTGAAGGCGACGTCGCTCGCTCGCCGTTCCGTGAACCTCGTCGGGAATCTTCGTGCCCTCCGTGTCGACTTCGACCGCGTTCAGAACGGCAGGCGCAGCGCGAGCAGGTAGGGGGCGGCGACGAGGGCGGGGAAGGCGATCGCGGCGAGCAGGCTCCAGAGGAGCTGCCGTCGGCGGAGGGTCGATCCGGGGCGCAGGAGCGAGGCGGAGGTGTGCATACCTGAAAGAACGCCGAAAACCCCGGCGATCTTCCGAAGAAAACGCCGCCGAAGCAGGAAATCGTTCGCGATCGCCGGAGCGGGACTTGCCGCTTGTCGTGTCCCGGGGCGGGTCTTGCATGAGGACCGCCGTGGACGAACTGCTGCTCACCCTCAAGACCACCTTCGGGTACGGGGCGTTTCGTCCGCTCCAGCGGGAGATCATCGAGGCGTCGCTCGCCGGCCGGGATGTCTTCGCGCTGCTCCCGACGGGCGGGGGCAAGTCGATGTGCTTCCAGCTCCCGGCGCTCGTGCGGCCCGGGCTCACGGTGGTCGTCTCGCCGCTGATCGCGTTGATGAAGGACCAGGTGGACCAGCTCCAGGCCGCGGGCGTCGCCGCGACCTACCTCAACTCCACCCTGACCGAGGCCCAGGCGCGGAGCCGGCTGGCGGGGTTGCACCGCCACGAGTGGCGGCTGCTCTACGCCGCGCCCGAGCGCCTCATGATCGACGGTTGGGCGGAAAACCTCGTCAAGTGGAACGTCTGCCGCCTCGCGATCGACGAGGCGCATTGCATCAGCGAGTGGGGGCACGATTTCCGGCCCGAGTACCGCCGGCTCGCCCGCCTCCGGGAGGCGCTGCCGGACGTGCCGGTGATGGCGCTCACCGCGACCGCGACCACGCGGGTGCGGGCCGACATCGTCGAGCGCCTGAAGCTGCGCGAGGCGGCGACGTTCGTCGCCTCGTTCAACCGCCCGAACCTCACCTACCGCGTCGTGCCGAAGGACCAGCCGGCGCGGCAGCTCGTCGAGTTCGCCCGCCGCCGCGCCGGGGAGAGCGGGATCGTCTACTGCGCCTCGCGCGCCGCGGCCGAGCGCGCGGCCGAGGCCCTCGCCCGGCGCGGCCTGCGCGCCCGCCACTACCACGCCGGTCTCACCGCGACCGAGCGCACGGCCAACCAGGAGGCGTTCCTCCGCGACGAGGTCCACATCATCTGCGCGACGATCGCCTTCGGGATGGGGATCAACAAACCCAACGTCCGCTGGGTCGTGCACCACGACCTGCCGAAGAACCTCGAGGGCTACTATCAGGAGACCGGCCGCGCCGGCCGCGACGGCCTGCCCTCGGAGTGTCTCCTGCTCTACTCGGCGGGCGACGTGGCCAAGCAGCTCCACTTCATCGAGGAGATGAGCGACCCGGCCGAACAGTCCGTGGCCCGCCGGCAGCTCACGACCATGCTCCACTACGCCGAGACCGCGGGCTGTCGGCGGGCGGAGGTGCTCGGCTACTTCGGCGAGGCCTTCGCCGGGCCCGACTGCGGCGGCTGCGACAACTGCCTCGAGCCGCGCCGGACCTACGACGGCACGATCCCGGCGCAGAAGTTCCTCTCGACGATCGTCCGGATCTCCCGGGCGGGCCGTTTCGGAGTGGGGATGAACCACATCATCGAGGTGCTCACCGGCGCCTCCACGGAACGGATACGCAAGTGGGGCCACGACCGGCTCTCGACCTACGGGATCGGGCGCGACCTCTCGCGGCGCGAGTGGGCGGGGATCGGCCGCGAGCTCCTCCGGCTCGGCCTCGCCGAGGTCGCCGAGGGGGAGTTCGCCACGCTCGCGCTCACCCCCGCCGGGGCCGAGGCGCTGCGCGAGCGCCGCCCGATCACCCTGACGCGCCCGATGGAGATGCCGGAGCCCGCGCGCGGCGGCGGCGGGGCCCCGCGCCCGCGGGCCGCCCGGCGCGGCGAGGTCGAGTGCGACGAGCTGCTCTTCGCCGAGCTGCGCCGCGTGCGCAGGCGGGTGGCCGACGAGCGCGGCGTGCCCGCGTATGTGATTTTTGGCGACGTGACGCTGCGCGAGATGGCCCGGACCTACCCGATCGAACTCGACCAGCTCGAGGGGATCTCCGGGGTGGGCGCGAAGAAGCTGCGCGAGTACGGCCCGGTCTTCGTCGCGGCCATCGCCGAGTACCTCGGCTCGAACAGCCGGCTCGAGTTCTCCGGGTGATCCCGGGCGGCGCGGCCGTTTCCGCCGTGGACCGGGGTTCACCCCCGG
>DAIPIQ010000259.1:0-2590 GCA_036770745.1 Opitutaceae bacterium
GACGGCCGTCGGTCTTCAGGAGAACCGAGGCATGCCACCACTTTCGATTACACCCAGTTCCTGGCGAATCGGGCCGATCAACTCGACAACACCCCGGGCGACCAGCCTCTCCATCTCGAGGCGGTGGACGTTCGCCGACTCCTGGCTGCGCCGAAATGCGGCCGACCAGATCGGCGTGTCCGGCCGGACCTTCATCGTTTCTTCCGCAGGGCCTTGTGATCAAAGCCCGAGGAAAACTCGACCGTTCCGAAAAGCTCCGTGATCGCTCGCTGTTCGTGGCGACGAACGAAGTCCGCAAGGGCCCGGTTCACGGTGTCCTTCTTCGTCTTGAAACCACCGGCCTTCTTCGCCCGGTCGAGCAGTTTGTCGTCGATCTGAAGGTTCGTCGCCATGACGACACGGTTGGTCACACACGTCTTGTGACAATGGTTGCGGGCAAACCGACGAGGTTCTCCGGAGGCGACGGCGGGACGCGCGCGCTCCCCGGAAAACACGGACCTCCCCCTCACTTCTCCGACGCCGCGCGACGCGTGCCCTTCACGAAGGCGACCTGTTCGGCGTCCTCGGCGATCCGGATCTGCTGGGTGACGCCGGTGTCCTTGCCGATGTAGTCGACGGCCGCACCGGCGAGGACCGGGAGGGTGCGCGCGAGGTCGTCATCGACGTCGGTGATCGTCACTTCCACGCGCCACATCTCGGCGCCGCGCTTCTCTCCGTCGCCCTCGCCGGGCTCGACCTTGCGGGCGGAGATCGAGAGGCGCTTGTCGAACTGGGGCGTGGCGGTGAGCGTCTGTTCGCGTTCCTCGACGTGGTGGATCACGCGCCCGTCGTCGGTGCGCGCCGTGGGGAACGGCCGCGTGCCGGTCGGAGGGATTCCGAGCCGGCGCATCGGATCCGCGACCATGTCCTCGGTGCGGTCCGCGGTGACCTTGATCCGGCGCGAACCGACCTCGTAGTCGAGCTCGACGACCACCTCGGGCTCGACGCCTTCGGGAGCGGGATACATGCCCCGGCCGGCGAGAGCGTTGCGCACGAGGATGGTGGCCTGCTGGTAGTGCGGGTCCGACTCCGCCATGCCGGGTTGTTTGGAAACGATTTCGTAGGCGTGCCCGCCGAGCACCTTGGGGTCCTGGATCGCGCTCACTTTCGCGGTATAGACCTTGGCGCAACCGGCGAGGCCGAGGAGGAGCGGGACCAGGAACCACGGGGCGAGACGGACGCGAGGCGAGGCGGAGTTCATCGGCGGGGTACGGGCATCATGCGGGGAGTCACGCCGGGCGCAACCCGCGCGAGCAGGCGAGCGAAGCGCCCGCGCGCTTGCCCCGTCACGCGGCCCCGGGAAACTCCACGCATGTCCGCATCTTCCGATCCGGCCGACCCGGTGCAAGACCTGCTGATCATCCCCGATCCGTTGGAGCGGCTCGCCTGGATCACGGAACGGGGCCGGCGCCTCGCGCCGCTGCCGGAGCACGAGCGCGTCGAGGCGAACCGCGTGCCGGGCTGCGTCTCCGCCGTCTGGTTGGTCGACGACTCGACGCCGGAGGCCTGCCGCTTCCGCGTCGACGCGGAAGCCCCGGTCTTGCGCGGGCTCGTCGCCCTGATCGCCGAGCGGGTCGAAGGCCGCCCTCCCGCGGAGGTCGCGACCGCCGGGCACGACCTCGTGCGCGAGCTCCGGCTGGAACGCCACCTGACGCCGACACGCGTCAACGGCCTGCGCGCCCTCCAGGATCGCGTGCGGGCCTGCGCCCTGTTCCGCACGGCATGAGCCCACCGCTTCACGACGCCCACAACCACCTCCACGACGCCCGCTTCGCGCCGCACCTCCCGGGGATCCTCGCCCGCCTCGACGCGATCGGGCTCGCCGGCGCGGTGGTCAACGGGACCTGCGAGGCCGACTGGCCCGGGGTCACCGCCCTCGCCGCCCGCGACCCGCGCCTGCTTCCCTCCTTCGGCCTCCATCCGTGGCGCGTGCCGGCGCGTTCGCCCGACTGGCGGGGCCGGCTCCTCGCGTGCCTCGAGGCCCACCCCGGTCGCGTCGCGATCGGCGAGATCGGCCTCGATCGTTGGATCCCCGACCACGACCTCGCGGACCAGCGGGCGGTTTTCTTGGAACAACTGCGCCTCGCGGCGGAGCGCAACCTCCCCGTCACGATCCACTGTCTGCAGGCGTGGGGCGCGCTCGCCGAGGTGCTGCACGAAACGCCCGTGCCCGAGCGCGGTTTCCTCATCCACGCCTACGGAGGACCGGCGGAACTCGTCGGCCCGTTCGCGCGGCGCGGGGCGTATTTTTCGTTCAACGGCTCGATGCTCCACGAGCGCAAGGCGGCCCGGCGGGAACTCTTCCGCACGCTCCCGCTCGAGCGCCTGCTGATCGAGACCGACGCCCCCGACATGCCCCCGCCGGTCGAGCGGATGCGCCACCCGCTCCCGCCCGCCGCCGATGGGGCTCTCCTCACCCACCCGGCCGAGATCGAGACCGTCTTCCACGCCCTCGCCGGGCTGCGGGGGATGCCGCCCGACGAGCTCGCCGACCGGCTCGCGGAGAATTTCCGCCGGCTCTTCGGCGCCTGCGGGAGGCCCTGAATTCTCC
>DAIPIQ010000132.1:0-11512 GCA_036770745.1 Opitutaceae bacterium
TCTGGCACTCGCCGGCGTCGGCCTTGTCGCTTGCGATGACGGACCCGCCGAGGAAGCGGCCAGCGAGGCCGGTGCTGCTGTCGACGACGCTGCCGAGGCCGTCGGTGATGCCGTCGAAGATGCTGGCGAAGCTGTCGAGGAAGCCGCCGCTCGTATCCAGAGTCAGGGTACCATCGCCGGGGGCCGTCCAGCTCCACCAGAGCGAGGCCCCGCCGGCCACGCCGGCGTGGAGCGGCTCGCCGGGCTCGGCCGTCGCGCCGTGGTTGTCGCGGGTCTCGACCGCCTCGAGCACGGAGCCGAGGTCGATGCGGTCGGCGAACCGGTCGTTGGGGGCCGGCTGACGGAGCCGGTAGAACGCCTCGGCGGTCGCGCCGGTCTTCCCCGGGGCCTCGGCGGTCGCCCGCAGCGTCCAGGCGCCGGAGAGCCCGGCCGGGACGAAGGAGGCGGAGTAGATCGCATCGCCGGATCGGGCGTCGGGCCCGAGGCCGTCGTCGCGCAGGACCACGGTCTCGCCCGTCGGGGTGACGGCGGTGACGGTCGCGCCGGTCACGCCCACGAGGTCGGTCACGCGCACGGCCACGACGAGGGGCCGGCCGGAGAGGACGAACGTGCCCGGGCGGGGGAGGAAGCGGAGCTCGAGCGCCCCGTCGCCCTCGTCGGCGAGGGCACGGCGGGCGTCGAGCCGGCCGCCGCTGGCGACGAGGCCGCGGAGCATGGCCTCGGGCGCGACCGTGCGGACGAGGCGGTCGCGGAGGTCGTCGGTCCCGATCCCCGGAAAGCGGGCGAGCACGAGCGCGGCGACGCCGGAGACGAAGGGCGCGGCGGCGCTGGTGCCGCTGGCGAGGTGGGCGTCGTTGTCGGACCGGTTGAACGTCGAGAGGATGTCGACGCCCGGGGCGGCGAGGGCGACGGCGGGGCCGAAGTTCGAGAACGAGGCGAGCACGCCGGTGCGATCGTGGGCGGCCACCCCGACGAGGCGCGGCAGGTCGTAGCCGACCGGATACACCGGCCCCTCGCCATCGAGGTGGAGGCGCGAGTTGCCGGCCGCGGCGACGATCAACGCGCCCGCGGCGTCGGCGGCGCGGAGGGCCTCGTGGAGGGCGCGGGAGTAGCCGTCGCCGCCCCAGCTCAGGTTGAGGATGCGGGCGCCCTTCGCGACCGCATAGTCGACGCACTGGATCGCATCGGAGGTGAAGCCGACGCCACTGGCGTTGAGGAACTTCAAGGCCATGAGGCGGACCTGCCAGGCCGTGCCGACGACCGGGCCGCCGCCGTTGGCCGCGGCCCCGATGATGCCGGCGACATGGGTGCCGTGGCCGTCGTCGTCGTGCGGGTCGCCGCGGTCGCGGGTGGCGTCGATCCCGAAGACGTCGTCGACGTAGCCGTTGCCGTCGTCGTCGATCCCGTTGCCGGGTATCTCGCCGGGGTTGCGCCAGAGTTGCGGGGCGAGATCCGCGTGGGTGAGGCGGATGCCGCTGTCGATCACCGCGACCGTGACGGCGGTCGATCCGGTGGAAAGGTCCCACGCGCGGACGGCGTCGATGTCGACGCCGGAGACGCCGCCGCCCTGGCCGGTGTTGCGCAGGCCCCATTGCCGCCGTCGGCGAAGCGGGGGTCGGTCGGCACGAGGTCGCGGGTGAGGAGGTGGTCGGGTTCGACGAACTCGTAGAGGCCGGAGGCGCGCAACTGCTCGAGGCGGGCAAGGAGCCGGGCCGTGGCGTCGACGGGATCGGTGGCGCCCGCGGCGAGCGCGCGGGACTCGCCGCCGTCGCCCAATTCCACGACCACGAGTCCCGGCACGAGGCCGACGGGACGCACGGCGTCCACCCCGGCGGGGGCGAAGGCCGCGATCTGTCCCGCTTCCGAGGCCTGTGGTTTCGCCCGGGCGAGGATGCGCGAGGGATGGGCGGGCCGCCCGTCGATCAGGATGGGCGCGGGGTCGGTGTCGGGCCGCGGCGCGCCCCGGCCGGTCGCGACGGCGAGGGCGAGGAGGAGCGCGACGAGGAGCGTGAGGTGGGTTCGAGGCATCGGCGGCGCGGCCCGGTTTGCTCCATCATCGACCCGTCAGAGCCCGAACGGAGTCGTCACGCGCCGCCGGCGGGCGCGGCGGGGAGGATCTGAAAGAGGGCGCGCTCGCCGCTGAAGCCGTCGAGCAGGTGGCTGCCCGCCGGCTCGGCGGCGAGGAGCGGGGCGAGGAGGGCGTGGGCGGGCTCGCTCGCGATCGTGTCGAGCCCGAGGCGCGAGGCGACCTTCTCCATCCGGAACACGTAGATCACCTCGAGGCCGGAGACGTTGTTGGCCCCGCCGGCCCCGCCGGCGAGCAGGACCGGGCCGGTGTGCACGACGATGCGGAAATCCGGCGAGCGCTCGGCCTGGAGTTTCTGGAGCTCGCCGATCACCTTCGCGATCACGCGCTCCGAATCGGGCTTCGCCTCCCAATAGGCGAAGAGGGCGTCGCCGAGGAACTTGTCCACGATGCCGCCGCCGCCCTCGATGATGTCGCCGGTGCGCCGCAGCCAGGTGCCGACGCGGTGGCCGAGGACCTCGGGCGACATCGAGAGCGTGACCTGGGTGAAGTTCTTGATGTCGACCATGAGCAGCCAGCACTTGCGGGCGGCCTGCACGGCGACGGTCATCAGCGCCTTTTCGTCGTCGACCGCGCGGTTCGACTCCTCGTCCTGCCGGAAGACGAGCTGGGTGTCGCCGACCACGATCCGGTCGCCGTCGTAGAGGCGGCAGGGGATGGTGAGGCGCCGGCCGTTGCGCACGGTGCCGTTGGTGCTGCCGAGGTCGGCGAGCCAGTATTCGGCGCCCATTTCGGACTGCTGGACGTGGATCGAGGCGTGGCGCCGCGAGACGTCGTTGGAGTCGATCCGCACCGCGCACCCCGGCATGCGCCCAATCTGGCAGTTGGCGTCGACATCGACGCGTTTGCCGTCGGACAGGAGCAACCAGGCTTTCATGAACAGCGGGAACGGGTAGGGCGCGGGCCGCGGAGCGACCGGAATCTTTGTGACTATCGCACGAAACCCCGCCGACAAGCCCCGATCCGCCGTGGGGCGCGAACCGGGAAAAACCGGTTGTCGCGGCGGGGGCGATCCCCCACGCTCCGCGGCCGAGCCACCCTCCGCGATGCCGTCCGCCTCCTCCTTCCCGCTCCTGTTCCGGATCCTCGCCCTGTGCGTGGCGGTCGCTCTGGCGGGACCCTTGGGCGCACAGGAGACGGCGCCGCCCGAAGAAGCGGTCCCGGGCGAGCTCTTCGAAAAAATCCCCCTGCCCCCGGGCATCTCCAAGGAGGTCTACCAGGACGTGCTCGCGGAGACGTTGACCGAGCGGGGCTGGAAGATGCTGGAGAAAAACGACCGGCGGGTCTCGGCGAGCCTGAGCCAGCGGGGCAACCTCCTGAATCCTCGCGGCACCGAATCGACCGTGACCCTGCTCTTCGCGGGCGCGACCACCGATCTCCATTTCGTGAGCTGGGAGGTCGATCGGGAGGGCAACCGGATCCGTCCGGCGACACCACGCAACACCCTCGCGATCCTCCGCCGGGAGCTTTCCCGAAGGCTCGCGGCCTCGGCCTCGACCCGCTGAGCGGGGGCGGCCCGCTCAGTCCATCCGGAGCAGTCCGGCCACGGAGGGCACGGAGGAAACCCCGAGTCCACGGAGCGTTGCAGCGTTTTCGTGCGATTCTTCGTGCCACCTCGAAGAAGAGCAGACGTTCGCAGCATGGAGTTTCTCGAAACACTCCCCTGCAATCTCCGTGCCCTCAGTGTCCTTTCCGACTGCGTTTTCCAACCTCAGTCGAAGGGCACGCCGAAACGCCGGATGAGCAGGAGCGCGGTGAGCGCGCCGAGCCCGCAGCCGACCAGCAGGGCCGCGAGGGCGGGCAGGCAGCCGCGGCCGCGCGGAGCGACGCCGGCGGAGGCCGCGGCGGGCCCCGGGGCGGCGCGGACGAGCAGCACGGTGATGTTGTCGCGCGAGCGGGATTCCTCGGCGAGGGTGACGAGGGCGCGCGCGATCGCGGCGAGGGTGTCGCCGCGGCCGAGGCCGGCGCGGATGCAGTCGGCGAGGTCCTTGTCGTGGAGCTTGTCGACCAGGCCGTCGGAGCAGAGGAGGAAGACGTCGCCCGGGAGCACCTCGACCCAGTCGAGTTCGGGCGCAAGCCCGTCGTCGCGCAGACCGAGGGCCTGGTCGACGACGTTGCGGCCGACCGTGAGCTTGGCCTCGGCCTCGGAGAGCGCGCCGGAGCGGACCATCCGGCCGACCTCGGACTGGTCGTGGCTGAGCTGGACGAGGGTGTCTCCACGAAACCGATACAGGCGGCTGTCGCCGACCTGCCCGAAAGTGCCGCGCGCACCGTGCAGCCAGAGGCAGGAGAGGGTCGCGGCCATCCCGCGGTGGCGCGGCTCCTCGACCGCGCGGCGGCGGATGGCGGCGTTGGTCGCGCGGATCGCGGCCTCCAGGCGGTCGCCGCACTCGCGGTTGGTGAGCGGGGCCGGATCGGGGGCGAGGCGCGCCAGCTCCTCGGGGAGCCCGCGGACGGTCATCGCGCTGGCGACCTCGCCGGCGTTCTGCCCGCCGAGCCCGTCGGCCACGCTGAAGAGCAGCCCTCGCGGCGGCGGGGCGGCGTCGGCCCCGGACTCGGGGAGGGGGCGGGCGCCGTCCTCGGCGAGGGCGGCGACGGAGAGCGCGTCCTCGTTGTTGGGGCGGACCTTGCCGGCCTCGCTGATGCCCGCCCATTCGATCGCGCTCATGGGGTCGCGACCTGCGGGGCGAGGACGATGCGGAAGCCGCGGTTGCCCGCGGGTTCGGAGGCGGTGACCCACTCACGGTAGGCGGAGCGCAGGCCGCGCAGGGGCGAATCGAAGGCCCCGCCGCGAAAGACCCGCACCGCTCCCTCGGCCGGCCCGGCGTAGTCGTCGAGCGTGCCGCCGGGGTAGGACCCGTACCAGGAGCGCGTCCACTCGGCGACGTTGCCGTGCATGTCGTAGAGGCCCCAGGGATTGGGGTCGAGCGAGCCGACGGGCTTGGAGGCGGAGTCGCGCCCGCCGGTGACGGCGATGCGGGCGAGGTCGCCGGCGTAGGGACCGGTCGTGCCGGCGCGGCAGGCGTACTCCCACTGCGCCTCGGTGGGGAGCTGGTAGGCGTAGCCCTCGGGCACGCGCCCGGCGCCGCGCTCGCGCTCGTCGAGCCGGCGGCAGAACGCATCGGCCTGTTCCCACGAGACGCGCTCGACCGGGGCGCGCTCGCCGCCCTCGAGGTTGCGGCTGGGGTTGGTCTCCATCAGCAGCCACCACTGGCGCTGGGTGATCTCGGTCTCGCCGATCCAGAAGCCGCGGGTGAGGCGGACGGTCGTCTGCGGCTGCTCGTCGCTGCCCGGGCCCGACTCCGATTCGGGACTGCCGAGCACGACCTCGCCGGGCTGGAGCCAGAGGAGCGTGATCCCGAGGTCGCGGACCTGGAGCGGCGGCGGCGGCGCGGGGATGGCGCGGAGCGACGCGGCGATGCGGGTGGTCTCGCCGGCGACGACGCGGGCGGAAAGGGCCGCCTCCTCGTGCCCGGCGAGGCGGAGGAGGAACTGCGCCGCGCCGGGCCGGAGACCGGGAAGGGCGAGCGGGGTGCGCCCGAGTTCTCGACCCTCGGCGAGGACGAGGGCGCCGGCGGGCTCGGAGAGGATCTCGACCGTGCCGGTCCCCGCCGCGGTGGCGGGGGAGGTGCGCGGGCGCGCCGGCTCGGCGGGCGGCGGGGGCGGAGGGGGGGCGTTGGCCGGGATGACCGGCGGCTGGGTGGCGGGATCGACCGCCGCCGGCGCCGATGGCTCGGCGAAGTTCGCGGTGTTGAAGACGATGCCCGGATCGCCCTCGGGATCGGTCGCAACCTGCGGCGCCTTCGGGGCGGAGGGAAGAAACACGAGCAGCGGGACGACGACGAGGAGCAGCGGCAGGAGGATCGCGGCGACACGGGGCGCGGGGCCGGCGAGCCCGGCGACGAGGGCGCGGTAGCAGCGTCCGAAGCCCTTGAGGCTCCGCGCGCCCCGGAGCATGCCCCACGCGACCTGGAAGCCGAAGGCGTTGTCGCGCCGCAGCGGTACGATCGGGCCGGCGGAGGGTGGTTTCGGGCGGAGCCAGGGGATGCGGGCGAGCCAGCCGGGCCGCTTGGGCGGCGTGCGGCGTTGGAGCGTGGTGAGGCCGTCGTCGAGCCGGAGGTCGCCGCCCTCGAGGCCGGCGAGCACGGCGCGGACGTTGGCGGGGCGTTGCGCGGGATCCTTGGCGAGGCAGGCCGCGATCGTCGTTTCCCACGACGGGGGGATCGGCACGCCGACCACGCCGAGGTCGTCGCGCCGCTCGGTCAAGGAGGGCGCGGGCTTGGTCTGCACCTGGATGAGCAGGTTGCCGGTGTGGAAGGGGGGCTTGCCCGTGACGAGGTCGTAGATCGTCGCGCCAAGCGAATAGATGTCGTCGGCGGGCGAGGCGCGCTCGCCCATCACCTGCTGCGGGCTCGAGTAGGCGGGGGTCGCGCCCGAGGACATGAGGCGGCTGACCCGGGTGAGCGAATCGGTGACGGTGGCGGAGATGCCGAAGTCGGTCACCTTGAGATCGCCGTTGTTGGCGATCATGAGGTTGGCGGGCTTGAGGTCGCGGTGGACGATCTTCGCCTTCGTGTGGGCGTAGTCGAGGGCGTCGACCATCTGGCGGATCCACGGGAGGATCTGCCGGGGTTCGAAGCAGCGCAGGGGCTGCTCGACGGCGAGTTTGGCGAGCGTGCCGCCCTCGACGTACTCCATCGAGATCGCCGAGGCCGACTGGTCTTCGAAGAAGTCGTAGATCCGCACGATGTGCGGGTGGGTCAGGTCGAGGCTGCGGCGGGTCTCGCGCTTGAGGTCGTCGACCGAGCGGGGGTCGTGGGCGACCGTCTCGGGGAGGAACTTGAGGGCGACCTCGCGCTCCAGACGCCGGTCGTAGGCGAGCCAGACGACGCCCATGCCGCCGCGCCCGAGCATGCGGACGAGCTTGAAGCGGGAAAATACGATCTGGTCCGGCGCGTAGGCCCGGACGGTCGCCCCAAAATCGTGCTCGGTTGGATCCGCCGCCATGGGAGGCGAGAAGGAATTCCGAAAGGACTCCGGAGTGTCAACCTCCGCGCAGGCGCGGAAGCGCATCGTGGACAGAAGGTTCGTCACTCGACAGCCCGCGCCCGGCCGGGCACGCTCCGGCCCGCATGGAGAACACCGCCGCCCCCGCCGGAGACCGCCTCGCCTCCCGGATCATGTGGGGCCTTGTCGCGGGTCTCGTCCTCGGCCTGTGCATCCGCGGTCTGGTCGCGTGGGTCCCCGCGCTTGGCGACGAAGCGCGTTGGCTGGTCGCGGAGGTCCTCGATCCCTTCGGGCAGATCTTCCTGCGGCTGCTCTTCTTCGTGGTCGTGCCGCTGGTCTTCGCCTCGCTCGCCCTGGGCGTGGCCCAGCTCGGGCGGATCGACCGTCTCGGCCCGCTCGCCGGCCGCACCTTCGCGCTCTTCGCGCTCAACATGGCGATCGGCGTCGCGCTCGGCCTCGTCTTCATGAACCTCGTGCAGCCCGGCGCGGCGATCGATCCGGAGACGCGCGACCTCCTCCTCGCCGAACACGCGGGCGGGGCCGGCGCGATCCAGGAACGCTCCGCCGCGCAACGCGCCCAGGGGTTCACCTTCAAGACCGCGGTCGACATGTTCCTGCCGCAGAACCTCCTGCGCGCGGTCGTGGATTTCCAGATGCTGCCGCTGATCGTCTTCGCCCTGCTCGTCGGCGCCGCCGGCACGACACTCGGGCCCGAACGCGGCGCCCGCCTCCAGGAGCTGCTCGACCTCGTGACCGCGGTGATGACGCGCATCGTGCGCTGGGCGCTCCTGCTCGCGCCCTACGCCGTGGCCGCGCTGCTCGCCGGCGTGGTGGTCAAGTTCGGCGTGCAGTTCCTCAAGGCCCTCGCCGTCTTCGCGACCGGCCTGCTCCTCGTCATGGCGGTGCATCTCTTCGGGACGATGTCGGTGCTGTTGAAACTCTTCACGCGGCGTTCGCCCCTGGCGTTCTTCCGCGCGGTGCGGATCATCCTCGTGACGGCCTTCTCCACCAGCTCCAGCGCCGCCACCCTTCCGACCTCGATCGAGGTGGCGCGCAAGCAGCTCGGCGTCTCCCCGAGCACGGCGGGTTTCGTGCTCCCGCTCGGCGCGACGATGAACATGAGCGGCACCGCGCTCTACGAGGGCTGCGTGGTGCTTTTCGTGGCGCAGGTCTACGGCGTGCAGCTCGACCTCGCGCAACAGCTCACCCTGCTCGTGCTCGCGGTCCTGAGCGCCGTCGCGGTCGCGGCGATCCCGGGCGGTTCGCTGCCGCTGATCGTCGGGCTGCTCATCAACTTCGGCATCCCGCCCGAGGGCATCGCGCTCGTGCTGGGCATCGACCGCATCCTCGACATGGCCCGCACGGCGTTGAACGTCGGGGCCGACGTCGTGACCGCCTGCATCGTCGACGAGCGGGTCGCCCGCGCCGGAGCGGCGACCGGGGACGGTTGACGCGCAGCCGGCTTGCCGCGCGGGGCCCGGCCGCGGATCGTGCGCCGCATGCGCGCTCCCACGACCCTCGGTTTCGACGCCGACGACACGCTCTGGCACAACGAGTCGATCTTCGAGCAGGCCCATCGGCGCTACTGCGGGCTGCTCTCGCGTTTCCATGACGCGGAGACGGTCGAGCGGCGCCTCTTCGCCACCGAGATGGCCAACCTCGAACTGCTCGGCTACGGCGTGAAGGCGCACGCGCTCTCCTCGATCGAGACCGCGATCGAACTCTCCGAAGGCCGGATCACCGCCGGGGAGATCCGCGCGATCCTCGACCTCGCGAAGGAGATGCTGCGCCACCCGGTCGAGCTGCTCGAGGGCGCCGCCGAGGTGATCCCCGAGCTCGCCCGGCGCCATCGCCTCGTCCTCATCACCAAGGGCGATCTCCGCGATCAGGAGCGCAAGACGCGCCTGAGCGGGCTCGAGCGCCACTTCGCCCGCATCGAGATCGTCTCGGAGAAGGACGCGGGCGTCTACCGCCGCCTCCTCGAGCGCCATGCGATCGCCCCGGAGGCCTTCCTGATGGTGGGCAACTCGCTCAAGTCCGACATCCTCCCCGTCCTCGAGCTCGGGGCCCGCGCGGTCCACGTTCCCTACCGCATCACCTGGGAGGCCGAACGCGCGGAGGCTCCGCAAGGTCCCGCGGTCGAGGGCCGTTTCTTCCAGGTGCGGACCCTGCGCGAACTTCCGGCGCTGCTCGCAGGTCTGTGCGGTTGAATCCCGCGATAACACGGTTGCCGGGGCCGCGGGCGCACGCAATCTGCCCCGACCCGCCCCTCCCCCGATGTCCCGCATGCCTCCCTCCGCACCGCCCCCGCAAACCGCCCGGACCTACTGGCGCTCCGTCCTGCGCCTCACCTTCGGCCTGCTCGCGATCTGGGCGCTCGTCTCGCTCGTCGCCGCCATCCTGTTGGTCGAGCCGCTCAACCACCTGCGCGTCGGCCGGCTCCCGGCCGGCTTCTGGATGGCGCAGCAGGGATCTATCCTCGTCTTTGTCGCCCTGATCTTCATCTACGCGCGCCGGATGGACCGGCTCGACCGGCGGCACCACGAGGCGGGCGTCGGACCGCGCAACGCGGGGGCCGGGCGATGAGCGTCGAGGGTTGGACCTACCTGTTGGTCAGCATCACCTTCTTCGTCTACCTCTACATCGGGTGGTGGGCGCGCGTGCGCGACACCAAGGGCTTCTACGTGGCCGGCCAGGGCGTGCCGCCGCTCGCCAACGGCGCGGCCACCGCGGCCGACTGGATGTCGGCGGCCTCCTTCATCTCGATGGCCGGGATGATCGCCTCGCTCGGCTACGACGGCTCGATCTACCTGATGGGCTGGACGGGGGGTTACGTGCTGCTCGCGCTCCTGCTCGCGCCGTTCCTGCGCAAGTTCGGCAAGTACACCGTGCCCGATTTCGTCGGCGACCGCTTCTACTCGCGCACGGCCCGGCTCGTCGCGGTGGTCTGCGCGCTCTTCATCTCGATCACCTACGTCGCCGGGCAGATGCGCGGGGTCGGGATCGTCTTCAGCCGGTTCCTCCAGGTGGACGTCACGCACGGCGTGATCATCGGGATGGTGATCGTGGCCTTCTTCGCGGTGCTCGGCGGGATGAAGGGCATCACGTGGACGCAGGTCGCGCAGTACGGCGTGCTCATCGTCGCCTACCTGATCCCCGCGGTCGCGCTCGCCTGGATGCTCACCGGAAATCCCGTGCCGCAGCTCGCCTTCACCACGAGCGACATCGTCGAGCGGCTCAACCAGGTGCAGGTCGACCTCGGCTTCGCGGAGTACACGGCCCCCTTCGCCAACAAGCCGATGCTCGACGTGCTCTGCATCACCGTCGCGCTGATGGTCGGCACGGCCGGGCTCCCGCACGTGATCGTGCGCTTCTACACCGTGCCCGACGTGCGCGCCGCCCGCTACTCGGCGGGCTGGGCCCTGCTCTTCATCGCGCTGCTCTACACGGCCGCGCCCGCGCTCGCGGCCTTCGCCCGCTACAACCTCGTGACCGGGCTCCACGACCGGCCGCTCACCGAGGTGCGCGAGCTCGAGTGGGTCGGCAAGTGGGAGAAGACCGGGCTGCTGAAGTTCGACGACCGCAACGGCGACGGTCGCGTCCAGCTCGCGGCCGACGCCGCCGTGAGCGAGATCACGATCGACCGCGACATCATCGTGCTCTCCACCCCCGAGGTCGCGAAACTCGCCCCGTGGGTCATCGCGCTCGTCGCCGCGGGCGGGCTCGCCGCCGCGCTCTCGACCGCCTCGGGTCTCCTGCTCGTCATCTCCAGCTCGATCGCGCACGACTTCTACTACCGCCTCGTCAACCCCGGGGCCTCGGAGGCGCGGCGGGTCTTCATCGGGCGCGTGATGATCGTCGCGGCGATCTGCGTGGCGGGCTGGTTCGGGATCCACCCGATGGGCTTCGTCGCGCAGGTCGTGGCCTTCGCCTTCGGCCTCGCCGCGGCGAGCTTCTTCCCGGTCATCGTGCTCGGGATCTTCGACAAGCGCACCAACCGCGCCGGCGCGATCGCCGGGATGCTCACGGGGCTCGGCTTCACCACGCTCTACATCACGGCGAACAAGTACTTCGGGATGGCCCCGTGGTTCGGGATCTCCGCCGAGGGCGTCGGCGCCGTCGGCATGCTGCTCAACTTCGCGGCGACGCTGCTCGTCTCGCGCCTCACCGCGCCGCCGCCGCGCGAGATCCAGGAGATGGTGGAGGCGATCCGCTCGCCCGATCATCCGGGGCCCGCGACGATCCTCGACGAGGAGAGCGAGGAGTTCCACTGAGCGGAAGTGTGATCAAGAGTGGTGGTGGCATCCCGCCGCCATGGGTCGCTGGTCCTGCGGCGGAACCGAACCCTCCCACCACTTTCGAACACACCCGCTGAACGGACGATCCGAGACGATGGATCGACAATTCCCGCGGGAGCCC
>DAIPIQ010000009.1:0-32511 GCA_036770745.1 Opitutaceae bacterium
TCGTTTCCCGGCGAAAAAGAAGGCGTGATCACCGAGACGGAGCGTTACTGGTTTTTCGGGCAACTGCGCTTGCCGCACCTTGCGCCCGAAGACGGCTACGCGCCAGGCCTGCGCTACGAGGCCAACACCTACGAGCCGCGCCAGGTGCCCAAGCGGGTCGGCTACTTCCTGCGGACGCGGGTGAAGCTAGACGCGGACGGGGACATCATCTCGGCGAACTACGCGAAGATATACGATGACCTCAACTTCGACGCGCGCGGGCTGGTGGATTTTTGGTATTACTTCAATCCGACGCCCAACGACCGGAACCTCGAGTTTGACCCGGCGAAGAACCTCTTCCCGCAGTCGATGAACGGCACGAACGTCGCCAATCCGTAAACGTTCGCCGGCTTTCGGCGACGGACCACCGTGTGACCACGGTGGCTACGGCTCGGGTGGGAGCCGGCCCTGATGGCCGCCGGCCTTGCTCAGGTCGGCGTTTCCGGCCGGCGGGAGATACACGACGCCGTCCGGAGGCCCGCGTCCACCTTCTCACGTCGGACCTTCCTGCGTCCACCTTCCCGTTTCGCACCTTTCCGTTTCGCAGGTTGCGCCCGCAGCCGCTGCTCCGACCGCATGCCTGCGGCCGGGCCGGACTCCGGCTCCCCTCAACCGGAAACCACCGCGCGCAACTGGCTCGCGTGATCCGCGGTGTCGACCTTCCCGACCACCGCACGCACGGTCCCGTCGCGCTCCAGCACGTAGGCGGCCCGGACCGGTCCGAGGAACGTGCGCCCGTACATCGACTTCTCGACGATCGCACCGGCCGCCTTCGAGAAGAGGTCGTCGGGATCGGAGACGAGCGGGAAGCGCACGCCGAGTTTCTTCGCGTACTTGACGTGTGAGGCGGGCGAATCGCGGCTGACCGCGACGAGGCCGTAACCGAGCGCTGCGAGCGCGTCGGCCCCGGCCACGAGGCTCTTGATCTGGCGGTCGCACGAGCCGGTGTTGTTGCGCATGTAGACCGAGACGATGGTCGGGCGCTCCAGCAGCGCGCCGAGCGTCGTCTCGATCGCTTCCCCGTCGCGCACGACGGCGAGGCGGAGGCGGGTGTCGATCTTCTGCCCGGGGGAGATCATGGCGGGCAAGGAGCGGGGAGGCCGCCGCGTGTCAACGCGTGCGGTGCGGACCCCGCGATTGCCACGCCCGCGGGCGGACTCCAACTTCCCCGACCGACCGACGAACCACCATGCCCGAAGCCGCCCAGTTCATCCAGGACCTCGCCGTGATCATGATCGCCGCGGCGCTCGCCGGCCTCGCCTGCAAACGCGTCGGCCTCTCGCCGATCGTCGGCTACCTGGCGGCCGGCATCCTGATCGGGCCCCACACGCCGCCCTACAGTTTCGTGACCAACACCGATCGGGTGCAGGTCCTCGCGCAGCTCGGCCTGGTGTTCCTGATGTTCGGCATCGGCCTCGGATTCAGCATCAGCCGCATCCGCCAGCTCGGCCTGCCCGTGCTCCTCGCCACGGCGGGGACGGCGTTCCTCGTCTTCAACTTCGCCCGGCTCTGCGCCGGCGGGCTCGGCCTCGACCGTGTCGCGAGCGTCTTCTTCGCGGGGCTGCTCGTCTCCAGCAGCTCGGCGGTGATCGGCAAGATCCTCACCGACAGCGGCCGCAACCACGAGAAGAGCGGCCAGCTCGCGCTCGGCATCACCCTGAGCGAGGACATGGTGGCGATCGTGATGCTCACGCTGCTGGGCTCCTACGTGCAGTTCGGCGCGGGCGGCGCGGGCGGGACGAGCGTGGCGGGCACGCTCCTGATGTTTGCGGGCTTCGTGCTGGCGCTCGCGGCGGCCGGGCTGCTCGTGATCCCGCGGGTCCTGCGGCGGCTCAGTCGCGAGGCGAGCACGGAGCTGGAGACGATCTTCGTCGCCGCGCTGCTCTTCGGTCTCTCGATGATGGTGCTGCGCTCGGGCTACTCGCTCGCGCTCGGGGCGTTCCTGCTCGGCGCGATCATCGGCGAGACGCCGCAGCGCGCCCACGTCGAGCGCGCCTTCGCGGGGCTGCGCGATCTCTTCGCGACGATCTTCTTCGTCGCCATCGGGATGACGATTGACGTGGCGCTGTTGGGCGACGCGATCGTGCCGATCCTCGTCCTGACGCTGCTCGCCGTGATCGGCCGGCCGCTCTGCGCGGCGGTGATTCTGGTCCTCGTCGGCCAGGACTCGCGCACGGCGATGCGCACCGGGTTGACGCTCGCGCCGCTCGGGGAGTTCGGGTTCATCGTGGCGCAGTTGGGCACGGCGAACCTCCTTCTCCCGCCCGAGTACATGTCGGCGGCGGTCGGGGCGGCGTTGCTCACGGCGTTGGTGACGCCCTCGCTCGTGCGCCACAACGGCCGGATCGCCGAGCGCCTCGATCCGCAGCGTCTACCCCTGCTCCGGCGGGCCCTGGAGGCCCACCACCGGATCCTCGACGCGCTCCAGCGGCGCGGCGGCTCCAACCTCCTCTGGCGGCTCTCGCGCAAGCGGCTCATCCAGATCGGCGTCGAGGTCGCGATCATCACGGTGGCGCTCGCCTTCGCCCAGCCGGTGATCGCGTGGGTCGTGCGCGCCGTCGGCGAGGACACGCTGCCGCGCGTGCCCACCGCCGTGATCTGCTGGACGCTGCTCGGCCTCCTCCTCCTCGCCCCGTTGATCGCGGTCTGGCGCAACGTCCAGGCGCTCAGCCTGATCACCGCCGACTACGTGGGCCGCAACGGACCGGCCTTCGCCCGCCTCGCGCCGCTCCTGACCACCGCGTTGCAGACGACGGCCGCGATCGGGCTCGTGTTGCTCTGGTGGAACTTTCTCCCGCTCGAGGCGGGCCTGTGGCTGACGCTCGGGGTGTTGCTCTTCCTCGGCCTGAGCGCGGCGGTGCTCTGGCGGCGGATGATCCACTGGCACAGCAACGTCGAGTACGCCCTCAACGTCTCCCTCGGCGACCAGGCGGAGACGCCCGCGATCGCCTACGAGTGGATGGAGCGGCATTCGCCGTGGGGGCTGCAGGTCGGTGAGATCACCCTGCCCGATCGCTTCGCCTTCGCCGGGCGTTCGATCGGGGAGACGGGCATCCGGCGGCGGTTCGGCTGCACGGTCATCGGGATCGAGCGCCAGTCCTTCATGATCGCCAACCCGGGCCCCGCCTCGCACCTCTTCCCCGGCGATCGCGTGCTCCTCCTCGGGACCGACGCCCAGATCAACGCCACCCGCGAGGCCCTGCTCGCGGAGCAACGCGAAGGTCCGGTCGAGGACACGTTCCGCGACCTCGCGGTCGAGCTCGTGCCCGTGCCTCCCGGCTCGCCCGCCTGCGGGCAAACCCTCTCGGCCCTCAACTGGGCGCGCCTGCTCGGGATCCAGATCGTCGGGCACGAACGCGGCGGCGTCCGCTCGCTCTCGCCCGGGGCGGACCAACGCCTCGAAGCCGACGACCGCCTGCTCGTCCTCGGCACGCCCCGCCAGGTGGGCGAGCTCCGCACCGCGCTCCAGACCTGAGCCGGGCGACGCGACCCCGCGGGCAGGGCCTCAGAGCGGCCGCAGATCGGCCGGACGACCCGCATCGCGCCAGCGCGCGCCGTCCACCCGGTGGGCGACGATCGTCTCTCCGCGGGCGACGCAGGCGAGGTAGGCGTCGATGATCGAAAACGCCCCCTCGCCCTCCAGCCGCGCGAGCAACGCGGGCGAAACCGCGTGGATCCCGCAAAACCCCAGGGCCTCGATCGCACCGCGGGGTTCGCCCGCGAGGCGGTCGCCGTCGGACCCACGCCGGCCGCAGAGCCGGCCGGCGGCGTCGAAGAGGAGCGGCCGCGACGTCGGTCGCGGCCGCACGGCGAGCGTCGCGAGCGCGCCGGAGCGGGCCTGCGCGTCGATGAGCGCCCGCAGGTCGATGTCGCTGAGCACATCGACGTTGTGGACGAGGAACGGCCGCTCGTCGTCGAAGAACCAACCCGCCTGTTTCAACCCGCCGCCCGTGTCGAGGAGCGTCGCCTCGCGCGAGAACGCCACCCGCATTCCGAAGGCCCCGTGGCGCGCGATCCAGGCCTCGATCTGGTCGCCGTGGTGGTGGAGGTTGATCACCACCTCGCGCACCCCGGCCTCGTGGAGCCGCCGCAGGATGATCTCGAGAAGCGGCATCCCGTCGATGGTGGCCAGGGCCTTGGGATGGCGGTCGGTGAACGGCCGCAGGCGCACCCCCCGGCCGGCGGCGAGGACCAGCGCCTTCATGCGCCCGGGGCCGGCGGCGGCCGCACCACGTCGCGGTGGCGCAGCTCGACCTGCACGCCGGGGCGCTGGCGGAGGTGGCGGGCGAGCTGCGTGGCGCAGTAGACCGAGCGGTGTTGCCCACCGGTGCAGCCGAAGGCGACCGAGAGGTGGGTGAAGTTGCGCCGCCCGTAGGCCTCCGCGACCTGCCCGATCAGATCCCGGACCCGCGTGAGGAAACCATGCACCTCGTCCTGCCGCTCGAGCCAGCCGGCCACCGGCGCATCGTCGCCGGCGAGCGCGGCGAGGCGGGCCTCCCGACCGGGATTGGGCAGGGCGCGGCAATCGAAGACGAAGCCCCCGCCGTGGCCCGAAGCGTCGGCCGGCAGACCCCGCTTGTAGGAAAAACTCTCGATCTCGACGGTGAGGGGCAACGCCACGACCGCGATCTCCCGGAGCCGCGTGGAGCGGACGAGGCGTTGCAGGACCTCGAAGAGCTCCGGCAGGCGCACCGGCAGGCGGGCGTGCCCGAGGAGCGCCTCGAGGTTGCGGATCGCGTACGGCACGCTCTGGAGGAAATGGGTCTTGCGCTCGTAGAAGCCGCGAAACCCGTAGGCCCCCATCGCCTGGAGGATGCGGATGAGGGTGAACCCGTCGTAGTGCCGGAGGAACGACTCGCGGTCCACGGCCCGCAGCGGCGCGAGCGCATCGAGGTAGACGTCGATCATCCGCTCGCGGAAATCGAAGGGCAGGTTGGCCTTGGCATCGACGAGCATCGACGCGAGGTCGTAGTGCACCGCCCCGCGCCGACCGCCCTGATAGTCGATGAACCACGGCTCGCCGTCGCGCACCATGACGTTGCGCGATTGGAAATCCCGGTAGAGGAAGCCGTCCGCGGGCGCCTCCAGCAGGAAGTCGATCAACGCCTCGAAGTCACTCTCCAGCGCCTGCTCGCGAAACGGGATCTGCGCGAGCTTGAGGAAGTGGTACTTGAAGTAGTTGAGGTCCCAAAGCATCGAGCGCCGGTCGAAATGCGCCCGCGGGTGGCAGACGGATTCGTCGATCCCCCGCCCGGCCCGGAGCTGGAAATGCGGCAGCCAGCGCACGGCCTTCTCGTAGACCGCCGCCGCCTCGGGCGAGACGGCGTCGCTCCCCGCCGCGCGCCCCGCGCCGAGCAGGTCGAAGAGGGTCTGGTCGCCGAGGTCCTCCTCGAGGTAGGCGCGGCCGTCCGCGCTCACCGCATGGATCTCCGGGACCGGCAGCCCCTCCCGCCGGAAGTGGGCGGAGAAGGAAAGGAACGCGCGGTTTTCGGCCACGTCGTCGTTGACGACGCCGATCCGGGCCCGCCCCGACGCGAAGAGCCGATGGATGCGGCGGTCCGAGCCGTGGGCGCGCAGCGGGCGCACCTCGTCGGGGCGCTCGCCGAAACAGGCCTCGTGGAGCTCGGCGAGACGAACTTCGTCGGTCGGGACGGAGGCGCTCACGGAGTGCGCGCGCCTTCCTTGGCGGAACCCCGGTTCCGGAGCGCGGCGAGGAGCAGCACGACCATCCAGCCGCCGATCAGGACGAGCCCGAAGAATTCCCGCGAGGCCACCACCCCCTCGTCCCGCATCCGCCACTCGTCGAACATCGAAAGCAGCGGCCCCTCGAGCGCCCCCGCCACCACGTAGCGCAAAGCCCAGACGAAACAGCCGAAGGCCAGCGCCGCCGGCAACGGCCAGCGCAGCCCGCCGAGCACGTGGCGCACGCTCGCGTAGGCCGCGACCAGGTAGATCGCGATCCACGAGAGCGGATCGGGATCGTTGTACTGCAGGACGGCCCCGAACACGAAGAGGGCGGCCATGAAACCCGCTGCGATCTTGAGTGCCATACGCGAGCCCGAGCGGAGCCGGAAAACGCCGCAATGCCAAGCGCCCACCGGCGGTGGGAGCGCCGTTTCGCGCGCGTCGCGAAAACCTTGAACAGTTCAGAGCCGCAAAACCGGTCGTGAACTCTGCAATTGCCTCGCCGAAGCCTCCGGGATTCACTGCCTCGCTCGCGCGGACCGGTGGAACATCCACCGCGCTCAACCCAGACGACAAAGGACTGCCTTGGACCTTAAAGAGATCAAACAGATCATCGACTTGATGAAGCGTTCCGACCTGTCCGAGTTCGCCGTGGAGGAGGAAGGCTTCAAGCTCCGCATCCGGCGCGGGACCGGAGGTCAGACCATCGTCTCGGGCGCGGCCCCGCAGACGATCGCCGTTCCGGCGGGAGCGGACCACGCCCTCGCCGCGGCGGCCCCGGTGCGGGGCGCGCCCCCGGCCGCGGCTCCCGCGGCGGAGGAAGCGGGGATCGTCTTCGTCAAGTCGCCGATGGTCGGCACCTTCTACCGCTCGCCCTCGCCGGAGAGTCCGCCCTTCGTCGACGTGAGCGGCAAGGTGCAGGAGACCACCCCGGTCTGCATCATCGAAGCGATGAAGATCATGAACGAGATCCAGGCCGAGGTGCGGGGCACGATCGTCGAGGTCCTCGTCGAGAGCGGGCAGCCGGTCGAGTTCGGCCAGCGCCTCTTCAAGGTCCGCACCGCCTGACCCGCCCCGTCCCTCCCGCCGCACGCCGGGGCCTCCGGGCCTGGTGCGGGCCCCGTCCGTCCCTCCCCCTTTCGCGCCCATGCAGAAAATCCTGATCGCCAACCGCGGTGAAATCGCCCTGCGCGTCGTGCGCGCGTGCCGGGAGCTCGGCATCAAAACGCTCGCCGTATACTCCGAGGCCGACGTCGAGTCCCTCCACGTCCAGCTCGCCGACGAGGCGATCTGCATCGGCCCGGCCGCGAGCAACCAGAGCTACCTCAAGGCCGACCGGATCATCAGCGCGGCCGAAGTGGCCGACGTCGACGCGATCCATCCGGGCTACGGGTTCCTCTCGGAAAACGAGGACTTCGCGGAGCAGTGCGAGAAGTGCAACATCAAGTTCATCGGCCCCAAGTCCTCCAGCATCCGGCTGATGGGCGACAAGGCGACGGCCAAGGACACGGTGAAAAAGGCCGGCGTGCCGATCGTCCCGGGCAGCGACGGGCCGGTCGAAACCGAGGGCGAGGCCGTGAAGATCGCCCGCCGGATCGGCTACCCCGTCATCATCAAGGCGGTCGCCGGCGGCGGCGGCCGCGGCATGCGGATCGCGCACAACGACGTCTCCTTCGCCAAGGAATACCACGTCGCCCGCAACGAGGCCGAGAAGGCCTTCGGCGACGGGCGCGTCTACATCGAGCGCTACATCCAGAACCCGCGCCACATCGAGTTCCAGATCCTCGCCGACGCGCACGGCAAGGTCCTTCACCTCGGCGAGCGCGACTGCTCGGTGCAGCGCCGCCACCAGAAGCTGGTCGAGGAGGCGCCCTCGCCGTTCCTCACCGCGGACCTGCGCAAGAAGATGGGCCGCGCCGCCATCAAGGCCGCCGAGGCCGCGCACTACGAGAACGCCGGCACGATCGAGTTCCTCGTCGATGAACGGGGCGAGTTCTACTTCATCGAGATGAACACCCGCATCCAGGTGGAGCACCCGGTGACCGAGGAGGTCACGGGGATCGACCTGGTGAAACAGCAGATCCTCATCGCCAGCGGCGAGAAGCTGAAGTGGGACCAGGGCGACATCTCGTTTCGCCGCCACGCGATCGAGTGCCGGATCAACGCCGAGGATCCGGGCCGCAATTTCGCCCCGAGCCCGGGCACGATCGACCTCTACTACGCCCCGGGCGGCCACGGCGTGCGCGTCGACTCGCACGTCTACGGCGGCTACACGATCCCGCCCTACTACGACAGCATGATCGCCAAGCTCATCACCTTCGGCGAAGACCGCCGCACCGCGATCGAGCGCATGCACCGCGCCCTCGGCGAATACATCATCCGCGGGATCAAGACGACGATCCCCCTCCACCGCGCGATCTTCACCGACCCGATCTTCTGCGAGGGCAAGGCCACGACCTCCTACATCGGGGAATTTCTCAGTCGCCGTCCCGGCCAACTTTTCTGACGCTCCCGCCATGGAAACCATCGAGCCGGGGCCCGAGAACGCCGAGGACCAGCCCACGTTGGGCGAGATCAAGGTCAACCACTCGGTCGTCGCCAGCATCGTCCGCCTCGCGGCGCTCGAGATCGAGGGGGTGTGCGGCGTCGGGGCCGGCCTTGTCGATGGCATCGCCGATCTGTTCTCCAAGCGCGAATCCGACCGCGGCGTGAAAGTCACCGAGACGGTCGAGGGGGACTACGCGATCGAGATCCGCGTGGTCATGGCCTTCGGGGCCGAGCTCGCGAAGACCGCCTACCAGGTCCAGATGGCCGTCCGCGACCGGCTCTCCAGCATGACCGGCAAGGGCGTGCGCAAGGTCGACGTGATCATCGAGGGGATCCGCACGGCCCGGGACCGCCGGCCCGCCGCCGAAGAGCGCTCCGAGGCCGACGTCTGGCCGGAGGGACCGCACACCGACTGAGCCCCGGCCGTCGGCGCCTCTTTCGCCATGCCCTACTGGCTCGAATCCCTGCTCAACAACCCCTTCGTGACCGGGGGCGCGCTCGGGGTCGCCGCCGTCCTCGTGGTGCTCGTGCTCCTCACCCGGCAGCCGCGTCGGTTCCGCGCCTTCGACACCGCCGGCGGCGAAGTCCTCGTCACCCGCAAGGCCGTGCGCGAGCTCGTCCAGCGCTGCTGCGAAGAGCTCGGTGACGTCGGTTCGGCCCGCGTCGAGATCCGCCTCCGCGGCGGCGAGGTGCGGGTCGGGGTGCGGTTGCGGGTGCGCAAGAGCGCGAACCTCAAGGGCATCTCCGGCTACCTGCGCGAGCAGATCAGCACCGTGCTCACCGAGAACCTCGGGATCGAGCGGCTCGGCGAGATCGGCATCCTCGTCGTCGGCATCCTTCCGGACCCCGAGCGGGAGTCGTGACCCACGGCGCCCAAGGCGGAGCGACGGCTTCCCAGCCGCCGGAAACAGCGTTCGAATCGCCGCGGTGAACCACCCCGCGTCCCCGCTTGCGACGGCGCGCTTCTACGCGATCCTCGACACGAGCCACGTCCCGCGCGATCGCCGGGTGTCGGTCTGCCGCGCGCTCCTCGCCGGCGGCGCCGACCTCGTCCAGGTTCGCGCCAAACGCGAGGGCCCGGAGGAGCGCGAGAGGCTCCTGCGGGAGGTCCTGCCGCTTTTCGCCGACGCACCCGGGCGGCTCGTGGTCAACGACGACGTCGATCTCTGCGCGCGTCATCCCGGGGTCGGCCTGCACCTCGGGCAGGACGACACGCCGGTGGAGGAGGCGCGCGCGCGGATCGGCCCCGGCCGGTTGCTCGGGCTCTCGACGCATTCCTGGGAGCAGGCCGCGGCCGCGCAGGCGCTCGCCCCGGGGATCCTGAGTTACTTCTGCGTCGGGCCGCTCTTCGCCACGCCCACCAAGCCGGACTACGCTCCGGTCGGCCTCGAGCTTGCGAGCCGCGTCGAGGCCTCGCGGCCGGCGCTGCCGCTCTTCGTCATCGGCGGCATCACCCGCGCCAACGTCGCCACCGTCGCGGCGGCGGGGCTGCGGCGGATCGTGGTCGTCTCCGACGTGCTCCGCGCCGCCGACCCGGCGGCGGCGATCCGCGAGCTGCGCGGCGCGCTGGGTTGAACGAAAAACGGCCGCCCGAGGGCGGCCGTCGAAGAGCGGCGGGTGCGGTCGACCTCAGAAGGTCACCTTGGCCCCGAGCTGCACGCGCCAGCGGGACTGATCGTTGTTGATTACCTGGACCGAAGGCGCGCCCACAGTGGGTCGGATTCGACCGTCGGGACCATAGGAAGCCCCGCCCAAAGTACGCCGCCGAAAGACGTCGTTACTCAGCAGATTGGTCTCTTCGTAGTAGCCGAAGAAACTTTCGCTGATGAAAGCGCCGAGGTTGATGAAATCAAAAAACAGCTCCAAGCGGGCGGAACCTCGGAGGGGCACCTGCTGGGAGATCTTCAGATCGAGCCGGTTGACCCACGGCTCGAGGAAAGCGTTCTTGGGAGCGATCGCACCCGCGTAGTCCGCCAGACCCAGGGACTCGAGACGATCGAAGTACGTGCCGATGTCGGTCGCGCTCATCGCGGAGAAGTCGAACCGCGGGTCATCCGTGCCGGTCGGGACGGCGATCAAGTCGTTGTCGTTGCGACCGTCGCCGTTCAAGTCGGTGGTGTAGATCCAGCTGTAGGGATTGCCCGAGCGGCCCTCGTAGTAGAGCGAAGCCCGGGTTCTCCATCCGTCGCGGAACTCGAACTCGCGGGTGTAGGAGAGCTGGACGCGGTTCTTGATCTCGAAGTCGGAAGTGCCGACCTCGACCTGGCCCTGGTTGAAGACGACGTTGCGCCGCCACTGGCCGGAGGCGGTGGTCTGCCCGATGGCCTGCGCCTCGGTGGCGTCACCTCGGGTGTAGCTCAGGTTGAAGCCCCACCGGTTCTTGAGCGGACGATCAAGCGAGAGCGTGAGGTAGCGCGACTTGCCGGCGGCCCCGACATTGCTGATCCGATAGAGGTCGCGGAAAGCCGGATACAGGGCGTTGGAAACGCCGCCCGTGGCGAGCGTCGGGTTGCCGGCGAAGCGGAGGCGACCGTCCGCGCCCCGGGCGTTGGCGCCGACGAGGGGACGGAGGTTCTCGTTGGTGATGAAGAGCGCCTGATCGACGTAGGTCTGGACGAACTCCATCGAGAAGACGGAATCGAGGAAGGACAGCCTGCGATCGAAGGCGAGGTTGGCGCGCCAGACCGCGGGAAGTTCGACCCCGTCGTCGGCCCAGTTGATCTCGCGGGTGCCGGCGCCGGTGTCGACGGCGGTGCCGATCGGGTTGGCGGGATCGAACTCGTTCTGCAGGTAGCTGGTCAGGCTCGCACCGGTCGTCGTGACCTGGGTGAAGCTGCCGACCCCGATGCTGTTGTAGGAGTTCGAGAAGATCACCCACGGGGCGCGGCCGGAGAAGTGGCCGATGCCTCCGCGGATCTGCAGCTCGCGCCGCTCGTCGGCCGCCCAGTTGAAGGCGATGCGCGGTGAGATCGTGCTGGCGCCGTCGATCGTCCCGTCGTTGCGGAAGCCGGTCGCCGCGAAGAACGGCTGGTTGAACGCCGTCCGGGCCCCGGACTCGGCGAACTCATAGCGCAGGCCGAAGAGCACGTTGAGCCGCGGGGTGGCGTTCCACTTCGCCTGCGCGAAGATTCCGTTGGTGGCGAAATCGGAGATGTCGCCGATCGGGCGGAGGTTCGGATCGAAGACGTTGCGCTCGATCCGGGTCGGCGTATCGGCGAGGAAGTTCGCAACCGAGCTGAAGGCCACGAGGCCGTAGGATCCCTCGCGGAAGAGGTTGAAGAAGTCCGACTCTTCGCGCTCGAAGCCACCGGAAAATACCCAGCTTCCAGCGAAGTAGTCGGCCACGGCGCTCATCTGCTTGGAGTCGACGTTGATCTGGTTGCCCTGCCGGAACTGCTCGGTGCCGGCGACCAAAACGCCGCCCGAGGTAGGTGCTCCAGTATCCAAACTGATGCCTGCCAATCCGTAGATCGCGACGGTGGGAGCGACGGTCCGGACGGGCGTGACCTGGTCCTGTGTCGTCGCGGAGTACTTGATCTCGGTCTTGAAGGAATCCGACCATTGGCTGAACACCTGCGCGGCCCAGGTTTCCTCCACCCGTTCTTGGGAGTAGAAATGGCCATCGAGGGCGGTCACCGGACCGCCCGAAAGGGTGAGGAAATTATTCTTCGTGGATCTGCCGAAATCTCCGAACTGCGGCACGAACCCTTCAGTCTTGCTGTAACGCAGCGAGGCCCGGTGGGCCGACGAGATGTTCCAGTCCAGCTTCGCGATGATCTTCTCGTCTTCCGAAGCATTGATCGTGCTTTCACTGACCGGAGCACCCCAGTCGATGCTTCTCCCCGAGGCCGTGCTGTAGGCCTGGAAACGACTGACGATCGCGCTCAGTTGCGCTGCGTCCGGTGCCAGTCGAGAGTCCCTTCCGGCGCTGTCCCTGGTGAACTTCTCGTAATTGAGGAAGAAGAAGAGTCGGTTTTTGAGGACGGGCCCTCCGAGCGTCGCTCCGAAAGTTTGCCGCTCGAGCGTAGGCCTTACCGACGTGTTGGACACGACGCGCTCGCGCGCGTTCTCCCCTCGGAGCTTGAGGCCGAGGAACTCATCACCGCCGAAGTAGTAGTAGACCGACCCCTTGAACTGGTTCGTGCCGCTCTTGGTCACGGCGTTGATGCTGGCCCCGGTGAACCCGGCCTGCCGCACGTCATAGGGCGAGACCTGGACCGCAAGCTGCTCGATCGTGTCGAGCGAGAGCGGGTTGAAGAACGAGGCGAGACCGGTGCCGTTGAGACCGAACTGGTCGTTGATCCGGGAGCCGTCGATCTGGATGGAGTTGAAACGGTTGTTCTGCCCGACCGCGGTGATCTGCGCTTCTTCACGATCACCGCCGAAGGCGCGGAGGGTCACCAGCGAGGAGGCGCTGATCATGTCGGCGAGCGAACGCTCGGAGGTCGGCTTGCGACCGAGATCCTCCTCGGAGATCACCTCGCCGGCGCCGAGGGCCGCGGCGTTGAGGTCGTTGGTGGCCGCCTCGACGCTGAACTCGTCGAGCACGATCACGTCGCCCGCGTCGGACTCGAGGGCGAAGTTCACCTGCACGTCCGCACCGAGGATCGTCGAGAGGCCGCCGCGCGTGGCGGCCTTGAAGCCGTCGGCGTCCACGGAGAACTCGTACGGGCCGCCGACGATGATGCTGCGGAAGTCGAACCGCCCGTCGGCGCGGCTCATGGCGGTGTAGGTCGTCCCGGTCGGGACGTGGACCGCGGTCACCTGGGCCGAGGCGATGGGCACGCCCTGGCCGCTGCGCACGACGCCGGTGGCGCCGGCCGAGACGATCTGCGCCTCCAGCGAGGAGACGGCCGCGAGCGCGGCGACGACGGACCCGAGGAACAACGAGGACCGGGCGGAAGCGAGGGCTCCGGCGAACGCGCCGACGGCGCGCCACGGAGCCGTCGCGCGGGAGGGCGGGCGGGAGCGAAGGTTCATGATTGGTTCAGGTTTCGAGAGGTTTCCCGGGTCGCGCCATCTCGCTCTGAGACCGCCCGCCCCGGTAAACCTCGAGAGGACCAAAGGGCGGGAGGCGCAACTCGGAGTCAAGGCGGCCGACCGGGGGAAACACCCCATTTTTCACCTTAGCAGCACGATCGTTGCCAGAACGTCACACAAACCCCCGCCCCGACGACCGCGGGCACGAAAAAGGTGGGGAGAAGCCCCGCCTGCGCCGATCGCTGACGCCGCTCTCAGCCGCCGATCTTGGGTGCCGTGAGCCCCGTCGGAATCTTGCCCTTGATCTCGTCGTAGAGCTTCCGGGCGGCTCCGAAGTCGGTCTGGAGCTTGCCGACGATCCCGGAAAGGTCCGTGCCTTGGTAGCCCTTGAGCGAGGAGACGAGCGAGCCGAGCCGCGGCAGCATCGCGTTCAATTCCCGGTAGCTCGCCTGGTATTCGGCGGGGAGGAGGTTCGCGTTCTGGTCGACCAGCTTCTTGATCGACGCCACGCCCGAGGTGAGCGTCTCGAGTTCGCCGGAGTATTTGCTGAACATCGAAGCGGCCTGTTCCTGGAGCGAGGCGGCCTGTTTCGCGGCCTCGGCCTTCGCCGCATCCATCTTCGCGGCGGCCTCGGCCATCCCGGTTTCGGCCTTGGCGGCGGCCTTCTCGCCCTCGGCGATCTTCACCGCGCCGGCGGCGGCCTGGAGGCCGACCTTGGCGTTGGACTCGGCGGTCTGGAGCACCTCCTCGACCTTGGCGGCGGCGACGGTCGCCTCCTTCTGCACCGCCTGGGCGGCGGCGATCGCGGACTGCCGCGCTTCGGCGGGCGCACCTTCGGTCCTCGCCGGCGCCTCCGGCGCAGGGGCGGAGGCCGCCGCCGCGGGCTCCGGATCCTTCTTCCCACAAGCGGTCAGCCCAAGGACGGAACCGACGGCGACGAACACGACGAGACGTTTGCGAACAGCGAAAGCACTCATGGTTGCCTGCGTAGCAGAACCGGCTACAGGAAGCAAATGCGCCGAAGGTCGGGCTCACTTTCCGCGGCCCGCGGTCGAACCCGCTCTTCATGACACCGAGATCCACCGGATCGGGAGCCCACCTCGCGGTCGCGCTCGCCCTCCTCGCCGCGGCGCTTTCCCCGCCCGCCCGGGTGGAGGCGATGAGCGTGCTGCCGCCGACCTTCGAGGAGCTCGTCGCCGAAGCCGGCCGGATCGTGCGCGCGCGGGTCGTCGCGGTGGAGCCGTTCACGACGCTCGCCCCCGACGGCACGCCGATCGTCAAGACCCGCGTCCACTGGCTGCCGCTGCGCACGCTCAAGGGCGCGCCGGCGGAGACCCTCGTGCTGGAGTTCCTCGGCGGGCGGATCGGTGGGGAGTTTCTTGCGGTGGCGGGGATGCCGACCTTCGCCGTGGGCGACGAGGAGTTTCTCTTCGTCGAGCCCGACACGCGAGTGCTCTGCCCGTTGATCGCCGCCGGCCACGGTCGCTACCGGGTGGCGGTCGAGGCGACGACGCGCCGCGCGATGGTCACCCGCGACAACGGGGCCCCGCTCGTCGACCCGGCGGAGGTCGCGCTGCCGCTGAGCGTCGTCCCTCCCGCGGTGCGGGCCGCCCGCGCGGCCGCGGCGCTGACGCCCGAGGCGTTCGAAGCGTTGATCGAGGACGCCGTCCGGCGGGCGGGAGGCGACGATGCCCGCTAGGCCGATCCTCGCCGGACTCGCCGTGGCGGCCCTCGGCGCGCCGGTGCAGGCGTTCGTGATCGACGGTGGCTGGCCGGGCCCGACGATCGAGATGAAGCTCGAGCTCGACGCTCCGGCCGCGACGGTCTCCCTGCCGCCGGGCGGCCTCTCCGACGGTTCCCCTTCCTGGAACGCCGCGATCGAGCCCGCCCTGCTGGAATGGAACACCCACATGGCGCGCTCGCGGTTCACCTTCACCCGCGAGACGGACACGCCCAACGCCCGCAACAACGGCCGCAACGACGTCTTCTTCGCCTCCACCGTCTACGGCCAGCCCTTCGGCACGCGCACGCTCGCCGTCGCCCTCTCCGCCCGCGCCGGCGTGAGCGGGCTGCGCTTCACCGAGGCCGACGTGATCTTCAACACCGCGATCACCTGGGATTCCTACCGCGGCCCCCTCCGTGCGGCGACCGACATCCGGCGCGTCGCCCTCCACGAGTTCGGCCACGTGCTCGGCCTCGACCACCCCGACCAGGCGCAACCCGCCCAGGCGGTCGCGGCGATCATGAACTCGACGATCGGCAACAACTCCGCCCTCCAGCCCGACGACATCGCCGCCGTCGCCCGCCTCTACGCCGCCGGCATGACCGTGCCCGCGATCACCACGCCGCTCGTCGGGCTCTCCCTCCTCGAGGGCGGGAACGGCGAGCTGATCGTCGGCGTGGACGGCGTCCTCGCACCGCCGCCGTCGGATATTTTTCAATACGGCTGGGTGTTCCGCCCGCCCGGCGGGGCGACCGAGCCGCTCTTCACGATCCCCGACGGCTTCCTCAAGCTCGGCGCCGCCCAGCTCGACGACCGCGGAGCCTATACCGTCTTCGTCGAAACCCCGCTCGGCGAGGCCGCCAGCAACACCGTCAACGTCGCCGTCACCGCGGTGCCGCGGGCCCCGGCCACCCGGCTCGCCAACCTTTCCACGCGCGGTCTCGCCGGCGGCGGGCAGGACGCGTTGATCGTCGGTTTCGTGGTCGGCGGGGAGGCTCCGCGCCGCGTGCTGCTGCGCGGCGTCGGCGCCGCCCTGCGGGGCGCCCCGTTCAACCTCCCGACCGCGATCGCCGACCCCGGCCTCACGCTGCGCGGCGCCTCCGGCGCTTTGCTCGCGGGCAACGAGGATTGGGGCGACACCGACCGGCCCGCCCTCGAGGCGGCGTTCGCCGGGGCCGGCGCCTTCCCGCTCGGCGACGGTTCCGCCGACGCCGCGCTCCTCGCGACGCTCCCTCCCGGATCCTACACCGCCGCCGTGACGCCCCGCGACGGCGTCACCGGCATCGCCCTCGTCGAAGTCTACGACCTCGATGGCGGCGGCGCCGGGCCCGGACGGCTCGTCAACCTCTCGACCCGCGGACGCGTCGGGATCGGAGGCGACATCCTCATCGCCGGCCTCGTGATCGCCGGCCCGGGCCCGCGCACCTACCTGCTCCGGGCGGTCGGCGACACGCTGGCGACGTTCGGCGTCACCGGGTTCCTCGACGACCCCACGCTCGAACTCTACGCCGCCGACGGCGCGCTCCTGCGCAAGACCGACGACTGGGATTCGCCGGCCTTCCTCCAACCCAGGCTCTCCGAAGCCTTCGCCGACGTCGGAGCCTTTCCCTTCGTCGACCGGCAGGAGTCCGCGCTCCTGCTCACGCTCGAGCCGGGGGCCTACACGCTCCACCTCGCCGGCTTCGAGGGTTCGACCGGCGTCGCCCTGATCGAAGTCTACGAGGTCGACCTTTGAGGGAGGTGCTGGGTTCTCCGCCTCCCGATGACCCTCGCTTCCCTCGCCCGCCGCTGCTCCCGGTTCGCCGAAATCGTCCGCCACAAGGCGCGGGTCGCTCGGATTCCGCATCGCGGCCCGAAGCTTTCTTGGGAACCGATGCCCGATGGACCGATCGCGCGGGTGGAACCGTCCTGCGTCCGCCTCGGCGAGCGCCTCCACGTGATCGGCGGCTACCACACGGTCGAGCAGGTGGCGCCGTTCATCGACGTCTTCGACCTGGTCGCCTGCCGCTGGGCGGGGCGCCGCGAGCTGCCGCCCTCGATCCCGCAGACGCACTGTGGCGTCGTCGGTGAAGGCGACCGCCACATCCATTTCGTGGCCGGGCAGGTCGGCGCACGGTGCGCGCCCGCGACGAACGAATGCCGCTCCCTCGACGTGGTCACGGGCGCCTGGACGCCGCTCCCGCCTCTGCCGGAGCCGCGCTACGCCCCGGTCACGCAATTGTGGCGGGGCCGGCTCCACGTCCTCGGCGGGTCGAAGCCGGACCGCTGCACGCCGGCCGCCGAGCACTGGAGCCTCGCGGTGCGCGACGGCCGCGCCCTCGAGCCGGCGTGGCGCGCCGAGCCGGAGATCCCGCTCGGCGGGCCGCACCGCGCGAGCGCGGTGGCGGACGACACGCTCTTCGTCCTCGGTTCGCTCCACTTCGACCGCCCGCGGATCCCGGGCGACCCGCTCTTCTCCTGCGACTGGGGGGCGCGGCCCGAGGCCATCTTCGGGCACTGCTTCGCCCTCGACCACGGGGCCGCCCGCTGGCGCGCGATCGCCGGGCTGCCGATCGCCGTCTCCCACACCGAGTACTCCACCTTCGCCGAGAACGGAAAGATCGTGGTCCTCGGCGGGGTGATGCCGGGCATGCTCTACTGCGACCTCGTCCAAGCCTACGACATCGCGACCGATCGATGGTCCGTCGCGGGGCGGCTGCCCTCGCCCAACAAGGGCTTCGCCCACGCCCGGCACGACGGCTGGCTCCACGTCTGCGCCGGCCAGGCGAACGCCGGCCCGCTCGACCTCACCTTCGGCCCCATCCTTGCGAGCGGTGCCCGCGCGCGCTTCACGATCTGACCGGGGCCCGCGAGGCCGCGCCTCAGCCAAACAATCCCGGCTCGGCCGCCCGCAGGCGCTCGAGATCTTCGTCGCGGCGCGCCGCCACTCGGAAGACCTCGTCGAGCGCGATCGCCCGGAGGACGTGGCGGCGCGCGTCGCCCAGCTCGCCGAGCCGGCAGGCGTAGCAGCCGAGGTTGAACTGGATGGTCGGATCGTCCGGATGCCGGTGTTCGCCGCGCAGAAGGATCTCGCGGGCCCGTTCGATCGAGGCGGTGCGGCGGGTGGCGAAGGCGAGGCTCACCCACCAGCCGGGCTCCTCCGGCCACCGCTCGACCAGCCGCCCTGCGAAACGCGCGAGCTCCGCCCAGTCCGCAAGGGCGTGGAGGAGCGCGATGCGCAACGCCCGCACCTCCGCCCCGTCCGCCTCCCCGGCCGGGATCGCGTCGAGCTCCGCCTTCGCCTCCGCGAGCATGCCGAGCCCGAGGTAGCCGCGGGCGTGCGAAAGTCGCCATCTCAGATCCATGGGCGGGAAAGCAACGACCGCACGCTGCGCTCCCGCAACCGCCCCGGCAACGGCCAATCGCCCGGCGATCGACGCGCGACGCGGAACGACGGTGGGCCCGCCCGGTCTCAGGCCTCCTCGGTCCCGGGCCGGTTTTCGGGCGTGCGTCGCGCCCCGCCCGCCGGTCATCTTCCGACACGCCTCCCATGAACGTCGCCCTCATCGGCCTCGGCAACGCGCGCTGGATCGCCGGCGTTCAGTACCACCATTCGATCCTCCTCGGGAACAGCCTCCTCCCGCCCGCGGAGCGGCTCTCCCTGCGCGTCTACCTGGAGGAGGACGTCCATCGCACGACCGACTACGACGCGGTGCGCTCGCTCGCCCGCGGCGTCCACTCGACCGACTTCTTTCCCGAGCGTCCGCGACCGATCCTGCGCAAGCTGCGCAAGATGGCCCGGATCGTGGTGCGCCAGCACCGCGTGCCGGCCTTCCCGAGCGCCGCGCTCCCCCGACTGCTGGAGCGGCACGGCGCCGACCTGGTGTTCACGGCCAGCGGAGTCGAGGCCGCGGTCGATCTGCCGCAGGCCTGCTGGATCCCCGACTTCCAGCACTGGGACCACCCGGAGTTCTTCCCGCCCGAGGAACGGGCACGACGCGACACCGTCTACGCCGAGGTCGTGGAACGGGCCGCGCGCACGGTCGTGAGCAACGAGCGCGGGCGGCTCCAGCTGCTCGAGCGGTATCCCGAGGCCGCCGACCGGGTGGTGCCGCTTCCCTTCACGATGTCGCTCGGCGAGGACTGGCGCGCCGGCGATCCCGCGGCGGCGCTGCGCAGGCACGGCCTGCCGGAAAAGTTCCTCCTCTTCCCCGGCCAGTTCTGGAAACACAAGAACCACGCCGTGCTTTTCGAGGCGATCCGGGCGGCCCGGGCCGCGGGCCTCGACGACGTCGTGCTCGTCTGCACCGGCTACCCCCACGACCCGCGCGATCCCGATCACGCCCCCTCGCTCCACGCCTTCGTCGAACAGCACGGCCTGCGGTCCGTGATCCGCATCCTCGGCCTCCTGCCTCGCGAGGAACAGGTGCAGATCATGCGCGCGGCCGCGGCCATCGTGCAGCCCTCGCTCTACGAGGGCTGGAGCGCGCTCCTCGAGGACTGCCGTTCGCTCGGCAAGACCGTCCTCGTATCCGACATCCCGATGCACCGCGACCATCGCTTCGCGGGCATGCACCCCTTCGACCCGCACGCACCCGAGGCGCTCGCCGCCTTGATCCGCTCGCTCTGGCCCGACCTCCGCCCCGGGCCGGACCTCGCCCGCGAGCCCGCCGCCGAGGCCGACTACCGCGCCCGCCTCGCCGACTTCGCCCGCCGCTTCGCCGCGATCTGTCGCGACGCCGCGACCGCCGGCCGCGCGCCCCGACCCGTCGCCGCCACCTCGGCCTGAGGACCTCCCTACACCGACCGCTCGTCGAGGAAGGCCAGCAGCTCCGCCTCGGTGATCCGCCTCTGCTCGAGCGTGTCGCGGTCGCGGATGGTGAAGGTGTCGTCCTTCTCGATCGTCTCGAAGTCGATCGTCACGCACCACGGCGTGCCGATCTCGTCCTGCCGGCGGTAGCGGCGCCCGATCGCGCCGGCCTCGTCGTAGAAGACGTTCCAGCGGCGCTTCAGCCTCCGGTAGAGCCGCTGCGCGCGCTCGACGAGCTCGGGCTTGTTCTTGAGCAGCGGGAAGACGCCGACCTTGTAGGGCGCGAGCCGCGGGTGCAGGCGCAACACCGTGCGCTTCTCCCCCTCGACGACATCCTCGTGGTAGGCGCCCACCAGCACGGCCAGGAGGATGCGATCGACCCCCACCGCCGGCTCGATGACGTGCGGGACGAACTTCTGCTTCGTCGCCTCGTCGAACATCTCCATCGGCCTGCCGGAGAACTTCGCGTGCTGCTTGAGGTCGTAGTCGCTGCGCGCCGCGATGCCCCAGAGCTCCTGCACCCCGAACGGATACCGGAACATGATGTCCACCGTGCGGCGCGAATAGAACGCCAGCTTCTCCTTCGGATGCTCGTGCAGCGAAAGCCGCTCCCGCGGGATCCCGATCGCGACGAGCCAGTCCTGACACCACCGGAGCCACTCCTCATGGCAGGCGAACCAGTCCGCATCGGGATGGATGAAGTACTCCATCTCCATCTGCTCGAACTCGCGCGAGCGGAAGATGAAGTTGCGCGGCGTGATCTCGTTGCGGAACGACTTGCCGACCTGCGCGATCCCGAAGGGCGGTTTCACCCGCCCGGTGTCGACGACGCTCTTGAAGTCGACGAACATGCCCTGCGCCGTCTCCGGCCGCAGGTAGGCGACCGAAGACGCGTCGGCGAGCGCGCCAACATGGGTCGAGAACATGAGGTTGAAGGCGCGCGGCGGGGTCAGGCTGCCGGGTTCGCCCGTCGCGGGCGAAGGGACCAGCGGGATCTCCTCGGGAAGGGCCCCGGTGATGTCCTTGCCCACCACGGGCGCGAGCGTGCCGCGGACGGCCCGCTTGCGCTTCAGCTCCTCGGCCTTGCGTTGCAGCGCGCCCGCGGTGTCCTCGTTCTCCAGCGCGGAGACATACCCGAGGGTCGCGTCCACGCCGTCCTCGCCGGTCACCACCACCGGCGCGAAGAAGAGCTGGTCCGCCCGGAAGCGTTGCTTGGAGACCTTGCAGTCGACCATCGGGTCGGTGAACCCCTCGACGTGGCCCGAGGCCTCCCAGACCTTCGGGTGCATGATGATCGAGGTCTCGAGCCCCACGATGTCGTCGCGCCGGTGGACCATGTCCTCCCACCAGGCGTTGCGGATGTTGCGTTTGATCTCCGCGCCGAGCGGACCGTAGTCGAAGAAGCCGTTGAGCCCGCCGTAGATTTCCGAGGAGGGGAAGATGATCCCGCGCCGCTTGGCGAGCGACACGATCGTTTCCATGGATGCGGCGGAGTCGGCGGCGGGCTCGGACATAAGCGCGCAGAAATGCCCGCCGGCCCGCCCCCGGTCAAGGGAGGTCCTGACTTGTCCGACGGGGTCTGCGTTGAGGGCTCTGCCGGCAGGCCGCAATGCGGGGAGGCGGGGGTAACCTCGCAGAGGCTATCCGCCGCGCCCGCCTTGGCCGAGCCGGATTTTCCTGCCGCGCAGGCCCCGACGGAGAATTCAGGACCTCCCTCGAGCCCGCTCGGCCCTTGGCAAAAAACGGCGCCGCACCAGCCTGTCGGCATGCGAAGCGCGTTCCCCGCCGCCCTGCTCTGCCTCCTCGCTTTTGCCAACCTCCACGCCTACGAGGCCGTCGTCCGCGGCCCGCACCTCTGGCCCGATGCCGAGCCGGTCGATCGACTCATCGAGCTCCGAAAGCGCGACCTCCGCCTGACGAAGGACGTCCGCGCACTGAGGGACCCCGGGTATGCGATCCATCTCGGCGACGTGGATACGCAGGGACGATTCCTGCGGAAGCTGGAGGCCGGCTCCAATCCCGCCTTCACCGCCGCCCTCCGGAGCTTCATGCAAGGCGTGAGGGATTCTCCTCTCCAGCGCGGCGGCAAGGCGGTCGAGGTGCGCGCGTGGATCAGCCTGGTCGTCAACCCGGAAACCCTCGATCCCGCCCGCCCTGAGGCGCGGGCCCGGCTGATCGACGTCGCTCCCGTCTCCGCCCCCACATCACTCCTTCCCCTCGCGGATGGCGACCACCGACTCGTCTGGACCCAAGTCGCGATCGCCGCCGACGGGACGCACGCCCTGCACGCCCTCGAGTCCGCCGCCGACGAGCCGCTGCGCGCGACGATCGAGGCGGCGTTTCCTCGCTGGAAATTCGCGCCTGCGCGAAGCGGCGGCCGGTCCGTGCCGTCGGTCCTGCGCACGCCCGTCCTCGTCACCCGATCCGATTTGAGGGAAGAGGGCATCACCCCTCCCGTCGTCCTCCAGCGCGTGGGTCCAATCTACCCGCCCGCGGTGCGGGATTCCGGTTTGCGCGGCGAGCTTCTCGTCTCGTTCTTCGTCGACGAGGAGGGCGTGGTGCGGGATCCCGTGATCGTCCGGTCGAGCAATCCCGGGCTCGACGGCGCCGTCCTCGCCGCGATCCTGAAATGGCGCTACGAACCCGCCTTGCGCGACGGCGTCCCGCTGCGCGTGCCGATGACGCAGGCGTTCCGCTTCGAAGTCGACACTCCCGAAGGCGGCGGTCGCGAGGCGTATAAAACCACGAAAACCGACCTCTCCGCCCTCCCCCCGGAACTCCGCTACGACATCGCCCCGCGTCCTCGCCTGATGCCGGTCCCGGTCTACCCGCATGCGCTCTACGAATCGCGTGCTCGCGGATCGGCCCGATTGATGATCGCCCTCGACGACCGGGGCCGGGTCACCGCCACCCGCGTGCTCTCGGCCTCGCACCCGGAGTTTGGAGCCGCTCTCGTCGCCGCGGCGGAGATGAGCGAGTTCGAGCCCGCCCGGCGCGAAGGCAACCCCACCGCCACGGTCATCGGACGGGAGGAGAAATTCACGCCGGACGGCGGTCCCGAGCGAGGGGCCGACGCGGCCTTGTTTCGGCTCGAGAGGGATAAACCCTCCACCATCGTGGACGCGGAAGCTCTGGACGCCGCGCTCGAGCCGCTTTCGCGCCGACCTCCGGTCTACCCGATCGCCCTGCGCAAGGCCGGGATCAGCGGGCGGGCGACGGTCGACTGTCTGATCGACGAGACCGGTGCGGTCCGGCTTCCGCGAGTCGCGAGTGCGACCGATCCCGCCTTCGGCTACGCCGCCGTGCAGTGCGTGCAGCTCTGGGTCTTCGCGCCACCACTCGTCGGCGGCAAACCCGTCGTCACCCGCGTGCGCGTTCCGATCACTTTCACCGCATCGGATGAGTGACGAACCGGGCCCGGGCCGCTCGGCCCTTGGCAAAAAAAAGGCGCCGTACCAGCCTGCCCGCATGCGCACCGCGTTCCCCGCCGCCCTGCTCTGCCTCCTCGCCTTCGCCAACCTCCACGCCTACGAGGCCGTCGTCCGCGGCCCGCACCCTTCTCCCGATTCCGGATCGCCGGACGTGCTCCCGGAGATCGTACGCCTCGGCGCCGTCCGTCTGCCCAAGGAGATCCGCACCCAGGAGAATCCCGGCTATGCGATCGTCCGCGTTCGTGTCGCGGCGAACGGCGACGCCTCCGAATTCAAGCCACTTGGTTCGCATCCGCTCTACGTCGAAACACTCGCCGCCGAAGCCAGGAAGTGGAAGTGGCGACCGGGCCGGCGCGACTCGGTCGCCGTCGAGGCCGATGTCTGGTTGAGCCTGATCGTCAACCCGGAGTCCTCCCCCGCCCAACCGGGTGAATCCCGCGCGCGCCTCGCCGAGGCCACGCTCGTGACCGCACCCGCCGAACTGGTCGGCGCATCAAGGGACCGACAGCGCGTCGTCTGGACGCGCATCGCCGTCGCGGCCGACGGGTCGCACGCCTTGGAAACCATCGACTCCGACGACGACGAGCCGCTGCGCCCGATCCTGGAAGAGGCGCTCGCCCGTTGGAAATTCGTCGCAGCGACACGGGATGGCGGAGCGATCGCGTCTTCCCTGACCACGCCCGTCGTGATCGTCCCGCCGCCGACTCCCCCGGAGATTTCGACCCCGCCAAGGCCGATCCATCGTGAACCGGCGGTCTATCCGGAGACGATGAAGGTCTCGGGACTGCGCGGTGAGGTCGTGCTCACGTTCATCGTCGACGAGAAGGGGGTGGTCATCAACCCCGTCGTCGAGCACTCGAGCAACCCCGGCTTCGACGCAGCCGCGATCAAGGCGATCCTTGCCTGGCGCTTCGAGCCCGGGACCAAGGACGGCGTCCCCGTCCGCACCCGGATGATGCAACCGATGCGTTTTCAACTCGACGACTCCCCCGATGGAGGAGGCGAGGCCTTCACGGTCCAGAGCGGCGACGTGTCGCGGCTCCCGCCCGAGCTGCGCTTCGACGTGGCCCCCCGCCCGCGCGGGATGGTGTATTCGGTTTATCCCCACGCCCTGCTCGCGGCGCGGACGCGCGGCTCCGCCCGGGTGGCCTTCCTCCTCGATGAGGAGGGCCGCGTGGCCGAGACCCGGGTGGTCGAGGCGACGCATCCCGAGTTCGGGGCCGCGCTCGTCGCCGCCGTCGAGATGAGCGACTTCGAGCCCGCCCGGCGCGACGGCGAACCCACCGCCACGCTCCTCAGCCGCAAGGTCGACTTCGCGCCGCGCCAAGAAGGCCCCGAGGTGGAGCTCCTCATCCTCGAGAAGCGACGCCCCTCCGCGATCGTCCGGGCCGACGCCCTCGACGCCCCGCTCGAACCGGTGTCGCGCCGGCCGCCGATCCATCCGATCGGCCTGCGCGAAACCGCCCCCGAGGGCCGCGCCACGATCGAATTCCTCGTCGACAAGACCGGCGTCGTCCGGCTCCCGCGCGTCGTGAGCGCGACGGATCCCGCCTTCGGCTACGCCGCCGTGCAGTGCGTGCAGTACTGGCGCTTCCAGCCGCCGCTCTCCGGCGGCAAGCCCGTCGTCACCCGCGCGCGCGTCCCGATCGTGTTCAAGCCGTCCGCGAAATGACGACCGCGCGCCGCCCGCGGCGCGCAATCCCGCTCTGATTCCGCGCCTTCTGCGCATTCCGCGGTTCTTTTCCGGAGTGAACCGCGGAACGCGCGGAATGCGCGGACTGGAGTGGACCGCGCCCGGGTCGGACGCATCGACCGGAGCCACTCGGCATACCTTGTCGTGGGCCGGGGTTCATCCCCGGCTTCTGCGGCTTTTCCGGTCGGAAGCCGGGGATGAACCCCGGCCCACGACGACAGTTCGCCAGCACTTTTGATCACACCCTCGCCCGCGGTCCGGCCAGCTTCGGACTTTCCGCGGCGGCGCAATCGCCTCACGCTGCGGCCCATGATCCCCCGCCACGCCCCGCTCCTCCTCGCCGCGCTCGCGTTCGCCTTCGCCCCTTTCGCAGCCGCCTCCACGGCCGACGTCGCCGCCGCCAAGCGCGGCAACGCCCGCTTTTACCAGCTCCACGCCTCCCACCTGGAGCGCGCCGCCGCCGGTCCCGTCGGCGTCCTCTTCCTCGGCGACTCGATCACCGAGGGCTGGGCCCGCGTGCCCGAGGTCTGGGAGTCCGCCTGGGGCGCCCACCAGCCCGCCAACTTCGGGATCGGCGGCGACCGCACCGAGCACGTGCTCTGGCGGATCGACGACGGCGCCCTCGACCGGATCAAGCCCCGGGTCGTCGTGCTCATGATCGGCACCAACAACAGCGGCGCCGACCCCGCCGCGGACATCGCCGCCGGCGTCCGCGCGATCGTCTCGCGCATCCGCGAGAAGCTCCCCGAGTCGAAGGTCCTCCTCCTCGCCATCTTCCCGCGCGGACCGCGCAACAACCGCGACGGCACGCCCGAACCGTGGGAGATGCGGATGGAGCGCATCCGCGCCGTGAATACCGAGATCGCCGCCCTCGAAGACGGAAACCTCGTCCGCTTCCTCGACATCGGCCCGAAATTCATGACCGGCGACGGCGCGATCACGAAGACGATCATGCCCGACCAGCTCCACCTCAGCCCCGCCGGTTACCAGATCTGGGCCGAGGCCATGACTCCTCTTCTTTCCGAGATGCTGAAATGACAACTTCCCACCGCCCGCGATCCCTCGTCCTCGCCCTTCTCCTCGCGACCTCCGCGGGCCTCGGCGCGGAGCCCGCCGCGCCCTTCGGCCCCGACTTCCCCCGGCTCGATGACGCCGCGACCGGCGAATGGTGGCGCCCCTCCGAAACGCCCGGCGCGGAGGCCCGGCTGCGCTTCCTCGACGTACCGCGCGACCAGACGGTCGCCTTCGCCCTCTACACCCACGAGCGCGGCACGCTCAAGCTCACCGCCCAGTTGTATCCGCTCAAGCCCGACGAGGCCCGCCTCGCCCGGCTCGAGCTCTTCACCGACGGCGCGTGGCGCGAAGTCGCCGAATCCCCGGTGCTCTACCCCGGCTGGTCGGCCCATTTCCGGATCGAGGATTGGGACTCCACCCGCGACACGCCCTACCGCGTCCGCCACGGCGCCACCGCGCGCTTCGAGGGCCTGATCCGCAAGGACCCGCGCGACAAGACCCGCATCGTCGTCGCCTCGCTCTCCTGCAACTCCAGCCACGACCGCGGCCCGCGCGACGAGATCGTCGCCAACCTCCGGCGGCAGGACCCCGACCTGCTCTTCTTCGCCGGCGACCAGAGTTACGACCACTCCCAGCACACCTACGCGTGGCTGCTCTGGGGCTGGCAGTTCCGCGACATCCTCCGCGACCGGCCGACGATCACGATCCCCGACGACCACGACATCGGCCAGCCCAACCTCTGGGGCGAGGGCGGCATCCGCACCGACACCCCGCAGGGCGACAAGGGCGGCTACTACTTCCCGGCCGACTACGTGCGGATGGTCGAGCGCTGCCAGACCTGGCACCTCCCCGACCCCGTCGATCCGCGGCCCGTCGCGCAGGACATCGCCGTCTACTTCACCCGCCTGCGCGTCGGCGGGATCGACTTCGCGATCCTCGAGGACCGGAAGTTCAAGAGCGGCCCCAACGGCAAGATCCCGCCCCTCGGCCCCCGGCCCGACCACGTGGTCACCGACATCGACGTCGCCACCCTCGACGTGCCCGGCCTCGAGCTCCTCGGGGAGCGGCAGCTCGCGTTCCTCCACTCCTGGGGTCAGGACTGGGAGGGCGCGGCGATGAAGGCCGTGCTCTCGCAGACGGCGTTCGCCGGCGCGGTCCACCTCCACGGCAGCCGCGACAACCGCCTCCTCGCTGACCTCGACAGCAACGCCTGGCCCCAGTCCGGCCGGCGCGCGGCCCTCGCCGAGATCCGTCGCGCGCTCGCCGTCCACCTCTGCGGCGACCAGCACCTCGCCGTCGTCGTCCAGCACGGGATCGACGCCTGGCGCGACGGGCCCTTCGGCTTCACCAACCCCGCGATCGTCAACACGATCTATGGCCGCTGGTGGTGGCCGCTCGACGAGCGCCCGGGCGCGCGGCCGATCGCCGGCTCGCCCCTCCCGTGGACCGGCGACTACCTCGACGGGCTCGGCAACAGGATCACGATGCACGCCTACGCCAACCCGCCGCAGACCGACCAGCTTTCGTTGCGCGAGGAGGTCGCCCGCACCCGGCGGGCCGACGGCTACGGGCTCGTCCGCTTCGACAAGTCCGCCCGCACGATCACCTTCGAGTGCTGGCCGCGCTTCGCCGACGTGCGCGACGGCGACGCCGCGCAGTTCCCCGGCTGGCCGATGACGGTGCGGATGGAGGACAATGACGGCCGCGCCGTCGCCGGCCACCTTCCCGAGCTGCGCATCAGCGGGGCCGACGATCCGGTCGTGCAGGTGATCGCCGAGGCCACCGGCGAGATCCTCTACACCCGCCGCATCACCGGCACGTCTTTCCGCCCCCCGGTCTTCGGCAACGGGAAACACACCGTGAAGATCGGTCGCGACCGGCCCGACGGCGCGACCCTCCCCGGCCTCGAGCCCTCGACCGCCGCGATCGACGTGCGCCTCTGAGCGTTGACGATGGTGGACGCCGGCCTCCGGACGGCGTCTGCTGCGCGAACGTCCGCCGAGCAACGCGGTCCGGAGGCCCGCGGCCACCTTCCGGCGCCGGAGTTCGCGGGTCACCCGGTCGGAACCACACCGACCGGCGTGAAGACGCCGTCGGGGCCCAACCGCAGCACGACGCCCTCGCCCGACGCGGGGAAGCGGCCGGTGAGCGCGGTGATCGTCACCTGATGGGTCACGAGGACGACCGGCCCGCCGTCGCGCGGCAGACCGGCGAGGAAAGCGCGCAGGGCCGCGAGGCGCGGCTCCCGCTCCGCGGGCTGCTCGAAGAAGGAGTTCAACGCCGGAAGGTCCTCGACCGGCCCGAGCCCGAGCAGCCGGGCCGTCTCGCGACAGCGACACCACTCGCTTGTGAGCACGCGCGCCCCCGGGACGCCGGCGGCCCGTATCCGCTCTCCAAGGACGGCCGCCTGGGCCCGGCCGCGGTCGTCGAGGTTGCGCTGCGTCGCGCAGTCCGCGAGGTCCATCCCGGGCGGGTCGCCCACCCCCGGGGCGTTGGCGTGCCGCAGGAGCAGGACGTGCCCGGGCTCGCGCAGTCGTTCGAGACCGGCCGCCTGGACGGTCGCGGCGAGCGCGACGAAAACGACGGAGAAAACGGAGCCGAAGAGGAACGCGCGGGACGACATGGCAGGAACATGCACCCGATTTCCCGCGCACGCCAGGTGGGTGCGGGCGTCCCGCCTGCACCGCTTCGGGTCTCCCGATGGGATCGTTGCGCCTTGCCAGTCCGCCATTCCGACCTTGGCTTCACCGCGCATCCGCGGGCGCTCCCTGGTTCGTCGCCCGCGGCAACCCCCGCTCCGCTCCCTTGGATCCCCTCATCCTCCTCGCCGTCGGCGTCCTCGTCGTTGTCGGCGGCATCGTGGGCCTGCGGCTCCACGCCTTCCTCGCGCTCTTCGCCGCCGCCCTGCTCGTCGCGGCGCTGACCCCGCGCGAGAACATCGAACGCGCGGTCCTCGCCCAGGGAAAATCCGCCGCCGAGGCCGCGGCCCGGGCCGACGAGGCGCCGGGGCCCAAGCTCGCGGCGAAGTTCGGCCAGTCCTGCACCTCGCTCGGCATCCTCATCGCGATGGCCTCGATCGTCGGGGCCGGCCTCCTCCACAGCGGCGGGGCCGAACGGATCGTCCGCTCGACCCTGCGGCTCTTCGGCGAACGGCGCTCGCCCGCCGTCTTCGCCACGAGCGGCCTCGTCCTCGGCGTGCCGGTCTTCTTCGACACGGTCTTCCTGCTCCTCGTGCCGCTCGCCCGCGCGATGGCCTCGCGGACCGGGCGCAACTACCTGCTCTACGTGCTCGCGATCGCCGTGGGCACGACGATGACCCACTCGCTCGTCCCGCCCACCCCGGGCCCGCTCTTCGCGGCCAACGCCTTCAAGGTCGACCTCGGCGTGATGATCCTCGCGGGCCTGCTCCTCAGCGCGATGACGGCCTCGATCGGTCTCGCCTACGCGTGGTGGGCCGACCGGCGCTGGCCGACCGCGCCCCGCGCGCCGTCCGAGGAAGCCGCCACGCCGACCGTGGAGCGCGACGAGGCCTCGCTCCCGTCGCTCTGGCTCGCCCTCCTTCCCATCGTCCTGCCGGTCGTGCTGATCGCCGGCTCGACGATCTCGGGCGTGGCCGCACCCGACGCCGCCGCGGCGCGCCTGCTCCGCACGATCGGCCATCCCAACATCGCCCTCGCGATCGCCGCGGCGATCGCCCTCGCGTCCCTCGCCCTCCACCGCGCCGACCGCTCCCGGCCCGTCCGTTCCCTCGTCCAATCCGCCCTCGCCGACGCCGGGATGATCATCCTCATCACCGCCGCCGGCGGCGCGTTCGGCGGCGTGCTCCAGGAGACGGGCATCGGCGAACGTATCGGCGGACTGGCGACGCACCATCGGATCGGCATCCTCCCGCTGGCGTTCCTCCTCACCGCGCTGATCCGCACCGCCCAGGGCTCGGCCACGGTCGCGATGGTCACGAGCGTCGGGATCGTCGGCTCCTTCGCCGCGCCGGAGACGCTCGGCTTCCACCCCGTCTACCTCGCGCTCGTCATCGGCTGCGCCTCCAAGCTCGTGCCCTGGATGAACGACAGCGGCTTCTGGGTGGTCTCCAAGACCGCCGGCCTGACCGAGCGCGAGACGCTCCGGACGATGTCGGTGATGTTCTCCCTCATGGGCCTCGCCGGCGGCCTGCTCGTGATGCTCGCGGCCGCGCTTTTCCCCTTCGCCTGAGCGGAGGGACGCGGTCGGAAGGTGGACACCGGCCCGGACGACGTTCTTCGCGAACACCCAGCCTGCGACCGCCCCCACGCCTCTCGGCGAGAGGCGTGCCACCTCGACCGAACCACCGAGAGCCCACCCCGGTAGCGCGCCTTTCGCCGAAAGGCGCGTCCCCGCTCACGCGGTCCGGAGGCCCGCGGCCACCTTCGGGCCCGCACTTTGCGCTCGCGGCGGCTGTTCCGACCGCGTGCCTGCGGCCGGCCGTCGTGCTACCCGCCCGCTCCGAGCGCGACCGGCGGCAGCGCCGGCGCGGCGAACGGCCGCAGGGTGCGCCCCTCGACCCACGCGCCCTCGACCATGAAGAGCCGCGGCAGGTCGGGCAGGCCCCGCTCGTTGCGGTGGAGCATGTCGATCACCTGGTCGACCGCCATGCTCCCGATCGCCCCGGCGTTCTTCCTCATCCCGGTGAGGCGCCGGACGTTTTCGTCGAGGGAGTGGAACGCCACCCCGATCTCCTGCGGCACGCGCCGACCGGCCCGCTCGAGGTGGGCGAGCACTTCGGGCAGCCGGGTGACGATCACCTCCGGGCGATGCCGCTCCAGCCATTCCCGGAACGGGGCGTCCTCCCAACGGTCGAGGATCAACGGCGGAAGCTGGCGGCCCGCCGCGAGCCGGTGCTGCTCGATCAGGTAGGCGGCGAGCCAGTTGTGGTCGACGCGTTCGTCGTGCTCCCGCAGATCGACGAGCCCGACCTGCCGGTACCCGCGGCGTGCGAGCTCGGCGAAGAGCGCGCCCATCGTGCGGTACTCGTGGTTGGAGACGAGATGAAGCCGCGGCTGCACGAGGGTGTAGCCGAAGGCGACCGCCGAAAAACGGTCCCAAAGGAGATCGAGCGAGCCGAGCCGCTCCAGCGGCGGGATCAACACCCCCTGGATTCCCCGGGTGTGGAGGATGTCGCTCATCCGCCGGCCCGTCATCCGCGCCTCGCCGAGCCAGAAGATCTCGAGACGGTATCCGCGCTCGTCGGCCCGGGCCTTCGCGCCCTCGAAGTAGTCGAGGTTGCAGGCCGAGGCCCGCCAGCCGTCGCGGCGGGAATGATTGGTCAGCCACGCGAGCACCGGCCGGTGCACCGCCGGGCGCTTCATCGTCCGATACGCGGTGAGCGCGGCGAGCATCGCATCCGGCCTGTAGCCCAGTTCCGCCGCCACCTCGCGCACCCGCGCCCGGGTGGCCGCCGCGATCCGCGGGTGGTCGCGCAACGCCAGCGAGACGGTCGAGTAATGGCAGCCCAGACGAGCGGCGATGTCGCGGATGGTCGTGCGCGGGGTCATGCGGCGGAGGAACCGGGGAACTGCGAGGCTGGACCGCCTGCGGGGAGGCGGAACCCAGCGTGTCGTCACATTGTTGACCTCGCCAGCCTCGAAAGGGCCCCGCGTTTCAACAATGTGAGCGTGCGACGGGTCGAAGCCGGCCCCGCGGAATGCCTGAAATCCCGACATGCCCCTGGTTGGAATGACATCCATGCTCGCGGCGGCCCGTGCGGAAGGCTGGGCCGTGGCGGCGTTCAATCCCGTCGACTACGCCTCCGCGCGGGCGATCGTCCGCGCCGCCGACGCGCTCGCCGCCCCGGTCATCCTCCAGACCTCCGCGAAGACCGTCCGCTACCACGGCGCCGCCGTATTCGCCGGCTGGATGCGCGAGCTCGGCGCCACCACCGCCTCCCCGGTCGCGCTCCACCTCGACCACGGCAAGGAGATCCCGATGATCGAGGCCTGCCTGCGCGCCGGCTGGACCGACGTGATGATCGACGCCTCCGAAAAGCCCTTCGCCGAGAACCTCGCGATCACCCGCTCGGTCGTCGAACTCGCCCGCGCCCACGGGGCCGGGGTCGAGGCCGAGATCGGCGAGATCGGCGGTGTGGAGGAGGACGTGACCGGCGATGCCGCCCACCACGCCGACGTCGATCAATCGCTCGCCTTCTGCCGCGAGGTCCGTCTCGCGGTCTTCGCCCCGGCCATCGGGACCGCGCACGGCTTCTACGCCTCCGAGCCGCGGATCGCGTGGGACGTGCTCGAGCGGATCGGCGCCGGCACCCACACCCCCCTCGCGCTCCACGGCGGCACCGGCCTCTCCGACGAGGTCATCCAACGGTGCATCCGTCTCGGCTGCGCGAAGATCAACATCTCCACGAACCTCAAGCACGTCTTCATCGACAGCTTCTGCGAACACCGCCGCCTCCACCCCGACGACCACGAGCCCCTGCGCGTGCTCGCGGCCCAGGCCGCCGCGATGGAGGCCCTCGTGCGCGAGAAGATCACCCAGTTCGGCGGCGCCGGCAAAGCCGCGCGCATCCCGGCGGCCTCATGAGCCTGCGCGCCCTCCTCTTCGACTGCGACGGCGTGCTCGCCGACAC